>JBAWCX010000526.1:0-4690 GCA_049590495.1 Binatus sp. (SeqCode) | reverse complement strand
CCATAGGATGGGCGTTGTTCGCGCTGGTGTTGCTCATCTATGGCATTCGGAAGAGGGTCCCCGCTGCACGCTATCCTGCGATGGGCTTGCTGTGCGTGACGCTGCTGAAGCTTTTCTTCCACGACCTCGCGCAAATCGGCCAGCTCTATCGCATCGGCGCTTTAATCGGCGTGGCTGTGATCGCGATGCTCGCGTCGTTTGCGTATCAACAATTTTTTGCAGCCGGTACCAATGAGAAAAATCCAGGCAATGAAACGCCTCACTAATATCCCGGCAAGCTTGCTCTACGTTTTCGCGCTCTTGTTCGGCGTTTCTGCAATCGCTGCAAATCTGCCATCCGGCTGGCAGCACGACCAATCGTTTGACGTTTCGACAACCGGACTCGTGAAAATAAGTCTGCCGGTTGAAACTCTCGACGCCGCGCGTCCCGAACTCGAAGACTTGAGGCTCTACGACGCAGCGGGAAATGAAGTGCCGTATCTAATCGAACGTCCCATGCCGGTCGCGAAAGAGGAGCAAGCGGTAAAATCATTTCAGGTTTCGCTTAGTGCAAGCACGACCGTCATTACGCTCGAAACGGGACTGGCGCAGCCGCTCGACGGCGTCACGCTGGAGAGTCCTGCGATGGATTTCATCAAAGCCGTGCGCGTTGAAAGTTCCGAGGACGGCAACCGCTGGCAAACACTAGTGCAAGGCCAGCCAATTTTTCGTCAGCCCGACGGCGCAAGTCATTTGCAAATTTCATTGTCGCCGACCACTTCAAAATGGCTGCGCCTTACCACCGACGACGGGCGTTCACCGCCGGTTCCGTTCACCGGCGCGCTCGTCCATCCGGCCATCGGCGAGCCTGCGCCTGGAGAATTGATTCCGGCAAAGATCACCGAACGTGATGAGAATCCCGGAGAAACGCGGCTCGCATTGAGCCTCGGCGCGGCGAATTTGAGCGTCGCCTCCGTCCATCTTGAAACTTCGGAGCCGCTTTTTATGCGTGAGGTTTCCGTCGCCGTCCCGAAAATGTCGGAAGACTCGATCCGCGAGGAGACCATCGGGCAAGGCACGGTCTATCGCGTGGCCGTCGAAGGCCAACCTCCTTCTGAAAATCTTTCCGTGCCGCTGGACAGTCTGGTGCGTTCGCGCGAGTTGTTTCTTCTCTTGAAAAACGGCAACAGCCCACCGCTGCCGATTTCTGCCGTGCGCGTGGAGCGGCGTCCGGTCTATCTCGTTTTCCTCGCGCGACAGCCGGGCGCATATCATTTGCTCACCGGCAACCCTCGTTGCAACGCACCCAGTTACGATCTGGCCGCGCTGGGAATGAACCTCAAAGCCGTGGCAGTTTCGTCAATTAAAATTCCGCCGCCGTCGGACAACCCCGATTTTCGCGCAGCTGAAGTTCTGCCCGGACTTGAAGTAACCGGCGCGCCGCTCGACGTTTCGGATTGGAAATTCCGCAAGCCGGTGAAAATTTCCAACCGCGGAGGAGCGCAGCAAATCGAGCCCGACCTCGACGTGCTCGCGCATACGAGGCCGGGCTTCGAGGATTTGCGCGTGTTGAACGGCGGCAACCAAGTGCCTTACATCATCCAGCGCACGTCCATCAGCCGCGCGCTCACGCCGTCCGTCACGGCGACGACGGACGCGAAAGATCCGAAGTTGAGCCGCTGGATCATCAAACTTCCCCGCAGCGGTTTGCCGATCTCACGCCTGACTTGCGTCTCGCGGACGCCGCTGTTCGAACGCTCGCTTTCGCTTTACGAAGAGCTCACGGATGAACGAGGTGACAAATATCGGCGCGTGCTGGGTGGTGCGACCTGGACCCAAACTCCGGAACACCAGTCGAAAGAGTTCGCACTGGCCCTGGACGGCCCGGTGCAGAGCGACACGTTGTTCCTCGAAACGGATAACGGCGACAATCCGCCGATCGAACTGGAACAATTCACGGCGTTTTATCCGGCCACGCGAATTCTGTTTAAAGCAAAATCGGACGACGCACTGTTTCTTTACTACGGCAACCCGCGCGTGTCGCCGCCGAGTTATGATTTGAGCCTCGTCGCCGGACAATTGCTGGCGGCTGACAAAAATGGCGCGTCGCTATTCGCCGAAGAGCAACTCAAAAACTCTTCCTGGTATGGAGATCAGGCGCCGGGCCAGGGCGGCGTGCTATTCTGGGGAATACTGGCACTGGTGGTGGTCGTATTGCTCTTCATCATTTCACGGCTGCTGCCAAAATCGCAGCCGCCGGTACCGTAAGCACAGGCACGCTGTGAGCGGGCAGACAAACGGTCGGCGGCGATTCACGGTGGTCGAGCTGCCGGTGTTTCCGATCGTGAAGGAATCGTTGTTGATGCCGTTGCTGTATCTGCCCGAACTGCTGAAATTCGGCTGGATTCCGTTTGCGGCTATTCTGGCGATCGATCTCATCTGCTTTGGCCTGCAGCGTGAGGACGTTTCCAGAGTCGTGACCAGCGGTCTGATGACGATCTCGCATTTCGTTCTGCTCACTCCCTTCTCTGTGGCTTGGACCAAGCTCGCGATCAGAGGCCCTAAAGCGATCGCGAAGCATCCGCAGTTCTCCTACTCGCGAACGCAATGGTTTTATCTGCTGGCAGTCGCCGTGATGATGGCGGCGCTCCTGGTTCTCGTCGGCATGCCGTACGTGATCATTCGCTACGGGCAGCGAAACTTTGACAATCAGATCACGCTGCTCGGAGAAACAGCTGCGATGCTGGCAATTGGTATTTACGCTATCGCGTACGTCAGGCTGGCGTTCGTTTTTCCTGCGATAGCGATTGGCAGGTACGCCGGTATACGAAATGCGTGGGAGCAAACGGCGGGAAATATTGAGCGGCTCGCCGCAATTCTCGTGCTCGCGTACCTTCCCTACTTGATCATCCGCCAGGCCTTCGAATGGTACATGGGATATCATCCACCCGGCGTCATCGAGGCCTTCCGCGGATGCATCGACATGCTGCTGGTAGCGCTCGCGACGACCGCGCTCGCCGCCCCTGCACTCGCCTACAAGGTACTCGTGCTCGACCAGCCTGACGATGCCGCCGCGAAGTCGGTGAGCACCGCCTCGCAGAAGGCCTAGCCGCCACTCCATCCCCGCTGATGCAGGTCGTCGAGCGCGATCTTGAGACCGTCCTGAATTTCGTTGCGCAGGTCTTGCGGACCGCCCGCCGGCAACGCCGCAAGCGCTTCGCGGTAGTTCTGTACGCCCTGCTGCAGATACTTGATACCTGGTCCTTGCTCACCAAGGTAAACGAAGGCCGCGCCAAGCTCGTACTTTACGGTTGCCCATTGCAGCGGCTGTCGATCTGATTTGAACACCTTGAGGGAATCGCTATAGGCGTCAATCGCCTGATTCAGATAGGAACTGTCCGAGTTGTTGTACCCCAATTCCTCGAGAGCATTTCCCAGTCCCTGCTTCGCCTGCGCCCATCCGAGCGGATCACGTTCCAATGTGAGTTCCTGGAGGCTGGCGCGATAGGCAATCGCGGCCTGCCCCGGATACTGGGCTCCCGACTTCGGATCGAGATCGTACAATCCCATCAGCGCATCGCCGAGGGACGATTGGATGTGCGCCCATTCGAGGGGTTTTCGCTCGCGCGGATAGCCGTCGAGGATTTGACGCAGCAGCGCAATCGATTCGCGAAAATCGTCCGGATTCGATACCGCTTGGCCGAGCTGACTGAGACTCTGGGCAATTTGGCCCTGGGCTTCTGCCCAGTGCATAGGACTTACCTGCTTGGAATAGATCTTCAGCGCTTCCCTGTTCGCGGCGATAGCGTCCTCGATGTCCTTGGTGCCTTTGTCCGAGAAAGAAAGAACCCTAAGCGCGTTGCCGAGCCCGATCTGTGTTTCGCCCCAGAAGTTCGGGAACTTGCGCGGATCGATTCCTTGCAGCGCTGCCCTATAGTACTCGACTGCTTTTCTTAAGTTCTCGCTCCCCGGTTCGTATCGTGAAATCGCCTCGAAAAGGCCTCCGAGTTGGGATTGGATCTCAGCCACATCAATCCGATCCGATCGCGATTGATATACGGACATTGCATTCTGGAAGGCAGCAACCGCGGGACGGAGCAATGAAGTGTCCAGGTTGAGGTTGGCTTGATCGCATAAAGTTCGGCCGAGATTTCGTTGCGCCATTGCCCATTCGAGCGGATCGCGGTCGTGAGTCCAATCGTCAAGCGCGTGCTGGACGTATGCCAAGGAGGCGTTCAGAGAATCCATGGACTTTAGTTCGACGCCGGATGTCCGGCTTGCGATGCTCAGGACCAGGTTCACTCGCGCGCGAGTGTCCGCGCTCCAGCCGGCGGTTTTGCCGTGATCTTTGATCATCTCGTGAGCGTCGGCGATCAATGGCACCAGGGCGTCCTGGAACTTGATCTTATAAGCCAACATGAATTGCGCGCTGTTGGTCGCGACGACCAGGCGCAAAACCTTGCACAGATCGTCGGGCGGCAACTCCGGCAGCTTGAAGTCGCCGGGTAGGTAGCTTCCGCCGAACTGGGGATTATCGCCGAATTCTGTGGCGTAGAGCGGCCCCGCCGCTGGCGAAGGAGCGCCTTTTACTCCTCCCCATATCAATGAATCGACGCGCACATCGGTTACTGATTTGAGCGCGTCGAGATGAGCTATGCCTTGGGGACGGCCCTTCAGCGTGATCGTGCTGTTTAGAATGACGGGAGTCACG
>JBAWCX010000525.1:0-1737 GCA_049590495.1 Binatus sp. (SeqCode) | reverse complement strand
TTGCCGCCGACCGGATAGTCGGGAATCAGAACCTCCTGGAGCTTGGGATCATTGACCGTCGAGCGCATGTAGGTCTCGGCAGCCGCCGCCATCCGTCGCGAGAGAAAAGCGCTTCCGCGAAATACCGGCCAGTTGATTTCGTGCTGGAAGTAGATCATCCAGCGGTAGAGCCGCGTCCGCACTGGATTGCGGGCGAAGCGGCGTTTCTGAACGTCGGTGTATGCGAGGTCGTTTCGCGGCACCATCCAGTTCGCACTGCGCTGGAAGACGTAGACTTTGCCGGCCTTGGGCGCGATCTGCGGGATGAACTGGATTGCGCTGGCCGCGTTGCCGACTACGCCGACGGTCTTGCCGGTCAGATCGACGTCATGGCGCCATCGCGCCGAATGGAACGACACGCCCTTGAACTGTTCGGCGCCGCTCAACTTCGGCATGCTCGGCCGATTTAGCTGGCCGACTCCCGTCACCAGTACTTCAGCCAGGACCTCTTCACCCTTGGTGGTGCGGATTCGCCACACGGACGCGTCTTCGTCCCACTCGGCGCTGGCAATCTCGGTGCTGAAGCGGATATGCCGGATGAGGTCGTACTTCTTCGCGCAATCCTCCATGTAGTCGAGGATCTCCGACTGTGGCGCCCACTTCCGCGACCAATCGGTTTTCTGCTCGAACGAGAAGCAGTAGGAAAACGACGGTACGTCGCAAGCTGCGCCTGGGTAGGTATTGTCGCGCCAAGTGCCGCCGAGACGATCGGATTTTTCGAAGATAGTGAACGAGTCGATTCCGAGCCGGGTGAGCTGGATGCCGAGGCACAGGCCGGAGAAGCCGGAGCCGACGATCGCAATGCGGCATGTCGCAGTATTTTTCATGGGTATCGTGCAACGCTATCACCTTTTGTGTCGCAACTCACCGATGGCTGCGCGTTTTTGGCGTTGATATTTCGTCTCTCACATACTAAGCTAGATTGTAAGCTAGCTGGAAACAATCATGCTGGAAGTCGGAACGTTCGAAGCAAAAAACAAGTTGAGCGCGCTCCTCGATCAGGTCGAGCACGGGGCGGAAATAGTGATAACCCGCCGCGGGAAAGCCGTCGCCAAACTCATCCCCGCCGAGCCGGGCTTCGACCGCAAGAAGGCCAAGCGAGCTATCGCCGGTCTGCTCAAAGCCAGCAAGGGCCTCTCGCTCCGCGGCCTCAAGATCAAGGATCTCATCGATGAAGGGCGTTCGTGAGCTTCGTCATCGACAATTCCGTCGCACTCGCATGGTGCTTCGAGGACGAGCACACCCACGCGGTCATGGACCTGCTGGACCGCGTCGCCGAAACCGGCGCCTTTGCGCCCTCCCTATGGCGGCTCGAGGCCTTGAACGGGCTGCTGATGGCCGAACGTAGAAAACGCGTTGACGCCAAGCGGCGGCAGCGCCTCGCGGGCTTTTTGCGCGCCCTCCCCGTCACCCTGGACATTGAAACTGCTGATCAGGCGTGGACGGCCACGGCGCGGCTCGCTGAACGCCACCGGCTCAGCATGTACGACGCTGCCTACCTGGAACTCGCGCAGCGCCGGAAACTGCCGCTCGCCACTCTCGACGAGGACCTCATCAAAGCCGCAAAAGCATTGGGCACGACTGTACTCGGAACCTGAGCGTAACCGGCAGCCACGCGCGAGTTCGATTTCATGATATTGTAAGCAAATTCCGGGCGCCCCCTTAGCTCAGATGGATAGAGCACAGGATTCCTAATCC
>JBAWCX010000524.1:0-9610 GCA_049590495.1 Binatus sp. (SeqCode) | reverse complement strand
GGAAATCCCACCAGGTCGCCGCGGCGATAATTCTCGCCTACGCGATGGGCACGGTCGGCAGCATGCTGAGCGGATTCCTGATGGACCGGCTGGGACGAAAGTTCACTACCAGCTTCTTCTACCTGTTGTCAGGCGCCGCGATGTACATGCTGTTCACCAGCGACGGTTACGGCCCGATCCTCGCGGCCGAAGTCGTCACGATGTTCGCGTATCAGGCGGCGCGCACCGCGACCTCCGCCCTCTCGACCGAGTTGTTTCCGACCGCGATTCGAGCAACTGGATACAGCCTGTGCGTGCAGGTGGTCGGGCAGATTTGCTGGATGCTGTCGCCGGTGGTGATCGGGATGCTCTCGGGGCCGCTCGGCAGCTTAGGCAACGCGGCGTCGCTATTTGCCGCCGGACCGATCGTCGGCGTCGTGATCGTGATGTGGTTCGTGCCCGAGACTCGCGGCAAGACCCTGGAAGAACTCTCGCCGAACGCCGAAGATCTGCCCGCTGTGACCACTTAAGTTATAAGTTACCTCGTTTGGAAGGGCGTGACAGGTAGCGACTCATGGCTCGGAAGCACAAAACTGCGATTCGCTCGATATTCCTTGGTGCCGCCGCGATCTTGGCCTTCTCGATACAGATCTCAATGGCCAAGCCCGCCGAAAAGGAAAAACCGCAAGGTCTGTGGGTAGGCGGCTCCCAGTACATTTCGGAATTTCAGGGCAAGGCTCTCAGTAGCAGTGGCGACCCAGGCGCTAACCTCACCTTCGGGAACAGTACTTACACCGGCCCTGTATCCATCGCTTTCGATACGCACAACAACTTGTGGGCCATCTATTACACAAGCGACCCCCTTCCTATAACGGTCATCGAGCTCAGTCGTGCCGATTTAGCTTCGTTCAAGAGCGGCAACCGCGTGAAACCCAAGGTCATCGCCCTGTCTTTTATCTTTCCTGTTCAACTCGCCTTCGACGCCTCGGGCGATCTCTGGATTACCGCTCCGGAGAGTCCGGTCAGCAAAATCATAGAACTCCTGCCCGGCCAAATAAAAAAGAAAGGTGCGCCGTCGCCGACCATTTCTATCACTTCCTCTGATTTTGTTCCCGAAGCGATACGCTTCGATGCGTCCGACAATCTCTGGGTAGCTCAGCTCCAGGAACCGTACGAGCCGTCCCACTCGATCCAGATGGGCAGATACGCTCCGGCGGATCGTGCCGTTAGCGGACCTGCGACTCCTGGCCTGATTGTGAACCTGCCGGATTACGTAGTCCTCGCGGACTTCGCCTTCGACAAATCCGGAAACCTTTGGCTGGCGGGATCCAACTCTCTCAATGACCGGCTGGAAATGATCTCGGCCGCCGACCTGAACGGCTCAGGAGAAGTTTCTCCGACGGCTGCCATGACGATCACTTCTTCCGCGTTCGGTGTCCTTAATGGCGGGGGCGGGGGTTCCTGTCTGGGCGGCATTGATTTCGACCGTTCCGGCGACCTTTGGGCGTCAGTCGCAGCAGACAGCGCCATCTGCCAAGGGGGTGCGCAACTAGTCGAATTCACTCCTGGCCAGTTGAGCACCGGTGGAAGTCTCACACCATCAGTGACGATCAGCCAAAACGCCAAAGAGACAAACCTGCTTGTTCCAGGGCCGCTCAGGTTCGGACCCACGGTTCCGTAACCGCGCTTTTCCGCCTTAAAGACCTAAGGGCGCAATTCCCCAAAAGGAAATCATCGCTCAACAGATCGATTGGCGCACTAACGCCCGAGACGGGCTCTGATCGCGTTCACGACAGCTTCCGGAGCCATCGAGGCGTCGACGACGATGGCGTCGGCAGGCTCCTCCAGCGTGTCGAACTGACTTTGAAGAAGACCGGGATTCATGAAATGACCAACGCGATTGCGAAGCCGTTCCGCGATGAGCTGTTCCGAAACCTTTAGATAAACCACCTTCACCAAGTTCTGATCCACGACCAGCTCGTCGCGATAAGATTTCTTGAGCGCCGAGCACGCGACGACTCCGTTCCTGCCTTCAGAGAGCATTGCCTCTATCAATTTTAGAATGGCGCTCAGCCACGGCGCGCGATCGGCGTCGTCGAGCGCGATCCCGCGATGCATCTTGCGCTTGTTCGCCTCGCTATGCAGGTCGTCGCCGTCGTGGAACTCCCATCCGAGCGACGTTGCGAGCGCGCGGCCAATAGTAGTCTTGCCGGCGCCCGTCACTCCCATCACGATTAAGACCACCGAGTCCTTCTTATTGCGCGCCTCTTGCAGGCTCGATGCTGATAACGACCGACTTGGACGCCGGGGTGTTGCTGACTTCTGCGACGCTTCCGAGCGCGACCAACGGATTCGTCTCTGGGTAGTAGGTTGCGGTGCAGCGCCGCGGAATGTCATAGGGAATCACGCTGAAATCCCGAATCGTCCGCCGCTGGCCCTGGAAGTGGCTGGTGATATCCACGAGTTGCCGGTCTTTGAGTCCGGCTTTTGCAACGTCATCGCGATTCATGAAAATCACCCGACGGCCTCCGTGGATTCCCCGGTACCTGTCGTCCAGACCGTAAATCGTCGTGTTGAATTGGTCGTGCGAGCGAATTGTCATCATCAGGTACTGGTCGGCATCGAGTTCGATCGGACGAATAGGATTGACCGTGAAGTTCGCCTTGCCGGTGGCCGTGGCGAAGCGCCGCTGTTTCGCAGGCACCGGTGCGTAAAATCCACCCGGAGCGCGCACGCGCTCGTTGAAGTTTTCAAACCCGGCCACGACCCTGGAAGCGCGGTCGCGAATCTCGTCGTAGTCGAGAAAATTCATCCAGTGGACGTCGCCTTTACCGCTGACAGTTGCCGCGGCGACACCGGCGATAATGGCAACTTCGCTTTTGAGGTGTTCAAACACTGGCGTGAGAACGCCGCGCGACGAACTCACCACTCCCAGTGTATCTTCCACTGTCTCGAACTGCGGTCCCGAGGCTTGCACGTCGACTTCGGTGCGTCCGATGCAGGGCAGAATCACCGACGTCTGTCCGGTGACGAGGTGGTTGCGATTCAACTTGGTTGAGATGAAAGCCGTGAGGCTGCACTTGCGAAGCCCGCGTGCAACCACGTCGGTGTCAGGGGTTGCTGAAAGAAAGTTGCCGCCCAGGCTGATGAACGCCTTGAGCTTCCCCGCGTCCATCGCCCGGATAGTTTCGACCGTATCGTAGCCCTTGCGGCGCGGAGGCTCGAACTTGAATTCGTCTCGCAGCCGGTTAAGAAACCCTTCGTCCATCTGCTCCCAGATACCCATGGTCCGAAGGCCCTGGACGTTGCTGTGTCCGCGTACGCATAGGACTCCGGCGTTTGGTTTTCCGATGTTACCGCGTAGCAGAAGCAGATTGACGAGTTCGCGGACGTTTTCAACTCCGTTTCGGTGTTGCGTCAATCCCATGGTCCAGCAGATGATAGTGCCGCGCGCCCTGGCTGCCATTTCGCCGATTTCCAGGATCCGTTCTTTGGCGATGCCGCTTTGTTCTTCGATCTGTCGCCAGTCAGTGGTCTTCACGTGCTGGCGGAACTCTTCGAAACCGCTGGTGTGGCTGTCAATGAAATCCCGGTCCAGCACGGTGCCTGGCGAACGGTCCTCGGCCTCGAGCACGGCTTTGATTATTCCCTTCAGCAGCGCCACATCGCCGTTGATGCGAACCTGAAGCAAGCCATCCGAAATCCGGGTTCCGGCGCCTAGCAGATGCATCGGCTCTTGCGGATGTTTGAATCGCAGCAAACCCACTTCGGGTAACGGGTTGATGTCGATAATTGTCGCCCCGTTTCGCTTGGCGGCGAGCAGGGAGGTAAGCATTCGCGGATGGTTCGTCCCGGGATTCTGCCCGATCGAAAAGATAAGGTCGGCGTGCTCGAGATCGCTTAGTGTGACCGTGCTCTTGCCGACGCCCAGGGTCTGCCTCAGACCCCAGCCGCTTGATTCGTGGCACATGTTCGAGCAATCGGGCAGGTTATTCGTGCCGTATAGCCGCGCGAATAGCTGGAACAGGAAACCAGCTTCGTTGGTCGCCTTGCCGGAGGTATAGAAGACGGCTTCATCGGGCGACTCGAGCTGGTTTAGCTCCTTACCAATGGCCTCGAACGCGTCCTTCCACGAGATCGGCTCATAGTGAGTCGCGCCCGGGCGCAATATCATTGGACAGGTCAGTCGTCCCTGGCGATTGAGCCAGTAGTCCGACTTTTCGCTCAAGTCCGAAATGCTGTACCGCGCAAAGAACTCAGGTGTCACGCGCACGACGGTAGCCTCATCGGCCATCGCCTTGACGCCGTTCTCGCACAACTCAAACGAATGACGGTTGCCATCCGGATCGGCCCATGCACAGCTGGGACAATCGAATCCCGTCTTCTGGTTAACCGCCAGCCATGCGCGAGTCATCCGCAGCAGGCCCATCTCGCTCACCCCATTGGTGAGCGAATGAATTATCGCAGGAATGCCCGTCGCCACTTTGGGGATCGCAGTTATCTTCAGACCTGCGATCGCTTCGGGTATCTGATCCGATACGATGCCGTGACCTGAGCCTTTCTTCGCGTCAGTTGCCCCGGACTCTTGATCTTGATCGTTCCCGCCGGTTGCCATCGCGTCACCTATGGGTTGCGATAAATGGTCGCGCCGATTACTTCAACGCCTTGCTCTTGGTCTCGATCGCGCTCAGCAGATCTTTCCACGAATCGACAAACGCCTTGGCTGCATCGGTCTGCAGATCCGCGCCAAGCTTTGCCACGTCGATACCGACCCGGCCGAACTCTGCCAGGACTTCTTCGCAATCCGCACCGTCGCGTGGAATGACGCCGCTCACCCTGCCGTGCTCGCCAAATGCGAGCAAAGTCTCTTCGGGCATCGTGTTAACCGTGTTGGGCGCGGCCAGCGCGCCGATGTAAAGGACGTCGGACGCCTTGGGATCCTTGGTGCCGGTGCTGGCGAATAGCAGCCGTTGCGCGCGCGCACCGGAGTTCGCCAGCCGCTGCCAGCGATCCGATTCGAGTACGTCGCGGTATGCCTTGTACGTCTGCTGGCCGACGGCGACGCCCAGTTTGTCGCGATCCCGCTCGGGCACTTTGTCCATCGTGGCCTTGTCCCAGCGGCTGATGAACAGCGACGCCACCGAACGGACGTCGGGGCTCAACCCGGCGGCGATGCGCCGCTCCAGCCCGCGCATATAAGCCTCAGCGGCGGCCATGTAGTGATCGCGCGAGAAGATGAGAGTGACGTTCACGGGCACGCCCGCAAAGATCGCCTCTTCGATCGCCGGCGCGCCTTCTTTGGTGCCCGGAATTTTGATGAATAGGTTGCGCCGGTTGGCCTTCTTGTGAAGTGCCGTCGCCTGCGCCACCGTGGCCTTCGCGTCGTACGCAAGCAGCGGCGAGACTTCCAGCGATACGAAGCCGTCGACGCCGGCGGTGCGTTCATTGATCGGTGCGAACAGATCGGCGGCGCGCGTCAGGTCCTGCACTGCCAGCTCGAAGAACAAAACCTCCCCGGCGATGCCGGTTCCGACCAGCCGGCGAATTTCGGAATCGTACGATTTGCTGTGAGTGATAGCGTGGTCGAAAATCGTCGGATTCGAAGTCAAACCGGTGACCGAAAGATCGCCGATGTAGCGTTTAAGCGTGCCGCTGTCGAGCAGATCACGCGTGATGTTGTCGAGCCAGATGCTCTGGCCCACGTCGTGGAGCGCTTGTGTAGCCTTCATGATTCCACCTCCAAAGTCTCGTTTACGATTTCCCGGTTATCATACTTCGCGTCAATCTCCACGGTCCACGTGATTCGTATCGTTCCACAGTTTAATCACGGGCTGGGACAAATTGTGTTCGTAGCCGAGCGCGCTCAGGCTCGCGGTGCTCAGCAGGAAGTACTTGCCGGCCCCGGGTTCCAGCCCGAGCCAACGCGCGGTTAGTACGCGCAGCAGGTGGCCGCTCGAGAAAATCAGCACGTTGCCCGTAAGCTCTCGCGTGCGCCTCACCACTCTGTCCGCGCGTGCGCCGACCTGATCGGGTGACTCGCCGCCTGGACAACCGTCGCGAAACAGTTGCCAGTCCGGGCGCTCTGCATGGATCTCCGCGGTGAGTCGGCCTTCGTATTCGCCGTAGTTCCATTCGAGCAAGTCGCGATCGATTTCAGCTCGACCGCCAAAGCCCGCCAGCTCACAAGTCCTCATCGCGCGCTGCAACGGGCTGCTGAACACCTTGATGAAACTCAGTCCTTTCAGCCGCTCGGCAAGCCGGCGTGCGTTGCGCTCTCCGCGCTCGGTCAACGGCAAATCTGTCAGTCCGGTGTGCTGGCCCGACAGACTCCACGCAGTCTCACCGTGCCTCGCAAGGTAAACGACGGGAATCGTCTCACTCATGGCGTCACTTTCCCTCAAACGCGCTGTTGTGAGAATGGTCGGCGAGCAAGCAGGCTTGATCCCGTGCGTCTAATTTACGATTGTTAAGCGCATAGCGGTAGCCGCTTCGGAGGTGTCGTCATGGCGGGCGCAGATATCCACGAAAGCGAAATCAACGAACCGAACCGTTGGCGACTGGAGACTCCCGGGCATTCAGGATGGAAGCGCACGGCGCGGCCCGGCGATCCCGACAAGTACCTGATGATTTCGGCCGATTGCCACTGCAACGAGCCGGGGAATCTCTGGTACGAGCGAATCGATCACAAATATCGCAGTCGGCTGCCACGAGTTGAAGTCGATGAAAACGGCGTCAAGTGGGCGATTTCGGAAGGATGGGCGCGCTCGCGCTTGCTCGACAATCGTTTGGAAGGCGAAGACCATCTGCGCGCAAAGGCCGGCGCCGATCCCGAGCAGCGGCTGAAAGATCAGGTTCGTGACGGCGTCGACGCCGAAGTTATTTTTCCCAACAAAGGTCTTTCAATGTGGGCGACGCCCGACGCCGACTTTGCCCACGCGCAATGCCGCGTTTACAACGACTGGGCGTGGGAGACCTTCGCAAACTACAACGACCGCATGTCGCCGCTCGCCGCGATCGCGACCGCCGACCTGCAGGGCTCGATCAAGGAAATCGAGCGCGTCGCGAAATTGGGATTTCGCGGCCTGACGCTCCCGTGCAAGCCGATCTTCGGGGCGCATGACGCGCGCCATCCCAACTACAACCTGCCGATTTTCGATCCGATGTGGTCGCTGATCCAGGAGGTCGATCTGCCGATCACGTTCCATGTCTCGACCGGACGCGATCCACGCGCGGCGCGCAAAGACGGCGGCGCGGTGATCAACTACGTTTCGCATTCGCTCGTCCCGACTATCGAGCCGGTCGCGAATCTGTGCGGCTCGGGCGTGCTCGAGCGTTTCCCGGGAATCAAATTTGCCGCCATCGAATCGGGCATTGGATGGGTCGCGTGGGCTCTGGGAGCCATGGACGAGGCCTATCACAAGCATCACATGTGGGCGCTGCCGCGGCTCAAGATGCTGCCGAGCGAGTATTTCCGCGCGCACGGATACGCGTCGTTCCAGGAAGATCCGGTCGGCCTCGATCTGGCGGTGAAGTATAATCTGACCAACAATTTCCTGTGGGCGAATGACTATCCGCATCACGAGGGAAGCTGGCCTCATTCGGCCGAAGCAATCGAGCGCGAGATGGGCGGCCTGCCCGAAGATGCCCGCGCGAAAATTCTCGGCCTCAATGCGGCGCGCCTGTTCAAGTTCGACGTAGACGCGCTGACGCGAACGCACCGCAATCGAGTGACCTCGAACTGAGTCGGCCGCAGATGGCCGCAGCAGCGTATTGAGGCCCCTGTCTGTTCCCCGTTTCCAACTGGAAAGGGGTGAGGGGGATAGGCGGCCGCAGAATGGCTGTATCGGCGTCTCGAGACCTTGTCTGTCCCCCCTTTCCACCTTGGAAAGGGGGTGAGGGGGATAGGACGGCGCGCGCGGATGACTCCTTTCTGGTTCCCCTTCCCCATTTTTTTCTGGGGAAGGGGCTAGGGGTTAGGGTGCCTTCGTCCGGCCTTGAACGGCGCAACAGGCGACAGCGTATTTTTGCACGGTGTGATATATCAACACCGTGCTGGAATTCTCGCATCACTACGCCAATCTCGAGGGCGTGCGAATCCATTACGTGACGATGGGGCAGGGCGCTCCGGTCGTTCTGCTGCATGGATGGCCGCAGACCTGGTACGAATGGCGCCGCGTGATGCCGCTGCTCGCGGACAAGCACTCGCTCGTAGCGCCCGACATGCGCGGCCTCGGCGATTCATCGCGTCCAAGCTCCGGCTACGACAAGAAAACCGTCGCCAACGACATCTGGATGCTCATGCATAAGCATCTCGGGCAGACGCGCTTCGCGGTAGTCGGTCATGATTGGGGCGCGCCAGTCGCGTTCCGCCTCGCCGCTGATCATCCCGCTGAAGTGAGCCACCTCGCGATGCTCGATGTCCCTGTCCCCGGCGATCAGCCGGTCGGCGCCGCTATCGGCGGCGGTGCGCGATGGTGGCATTTGTTCCACCAGGTGCCCGATCTGCCGGAGGCGCTCGTCTACAGCCGCGAACGGCTCTATCTCGAATGGTTTTTCATGAACGGATGCGATGAGGCGGGCGCAATTGGCGACGCCGACATCGCGGAGTACGTGCGAACCTACGCGCAACCGGGCGCGATGCGCGCGGGATTCAACTTCTACCGCGCGCTTCCGCAGGATGTAGCGGACAATCGCGCCACACTCGCGACCGGATTCAAACTCCCGATGCCGACGCTGGGGCTCGGCGGCGGCGGCCCACGCGGCCGCGGCGATCTCGTAGTCGAATCGCTGCGCCGCGTCGCGCTTCACGCCGCCGGCGGATCGATTCCAGACTGCGGCCATTTCATCCCCGAAGAGAAACCCGCCGAACTCGCCAACCGCCTCCGCGAATTCCTCGCGAAATAAGTTCCATCGCCGATCGTTCTAGGCGCTCGCGCCGAGTGCGCTTCCTTGGCGCGCTAAACCTGCGCCGAGGCGGGATCGGCAATCGCCTGACGGTCTTCGGTCCTGGAGGCCTGTCGCAAGATCACAATCCACGATAAGGCATAGAAGAACGCGACCAATATCAATATCGATTTCATTCCCGTCCACATCGAAATGGATTCGAGCATCCCGCCCAGGAGCGCGCCGAGGAGATTCGAACCAAGTGCGTCGCTGCGAAATCCCTCCCGGGCGAAGCTGACGATAAATACGATGCCTGCGAAAAACACCGGCAGACACAAGGCCGCGGTGGAAACAAAGACCTTGGCCCAGAACGAGGCGAGGAAAAAGGCCTCGGGCGGGACAATGTAGGCTACAAGGATCGAGGCAAAGATCCCGACATAGGAAAACGTTACGGCAATGCCCGGCCGCCAATGCACAATCAGATTGGCAGCCACAATCAGCACCATCAGACCCGATATCACGATCGAATTGACTACCCAGGTGGTACCAAACAGCAACGCCATCTGGCTGATGATATGTGCCTCGAGCAGCATAAAAGCGGTGCCGAGAAAAAAGAAGTGCCATTGCAGCGAACCAAGCGAGGTACCGGTCTCTCTGAGGAATATGTAGCAAAGAACAATCAGCACCGACAAAATGATGATCACCGAAGCGGGAATCCCGGGTTCATGCTGTTAGAAATACGGCCAGT
>JBAWCX010000523.1:0-3498 GCA_049590495.1 Binatus sp. (SeqCode) | reverse complement strand
GATATCGATATCGTGGTCGAGCTATTCGGCGGTCACGAGCCGGCGCGCGCATTGATCATGAAGGCGCTGGCGGCGGGCAAGGACGTCGTGACCGGCAACAAAGCTCTGCTTGCCGAGCATGGCGGCGAGATTTTTCGCCTGGCCGGCAAGCATGGCCTCGCGGTCGGCTTCGAGGCGAGCGTCGGCGGCGGAGTGCCGATCATCCGCACGCTGCGCGAGGCGCTCGCGGGCGATCGGCAGCGCGCGGTTTACGGAATCGTCAACGGCACCTGCAACTCTATCCTCACCACGATGACCGAGAACGGCGTCGAGTTCGGCGCCGCGCTGGCCGACGCGCAGGCCAAGGGCCTGGCTGAAGCGAATCCCGCGACCGATGTCGAGGGCCATGACTCGGCGCACAAACTTTGCCTGCTGGTGACGCTGGCGTTCGGCGTGCTGGTGAAGCCTGCGCAGATTTACACGGAAGGGATCACGCAAATTACGCAGGCGGACATCGCATATGCGCGCGAGCTCGGCTACGCGATCAAACTGCTCGCGATCGGCAAGGACGACGACGGCGGAATCGAGGTGCGGGTGCATCCGACGATGATCCCGAATCGGCATCTGCTGGCGGGCGTCGGCGGCGCGTTCAACGCGATCTATATCCACGGCGACGCGCTTGGCGCGACAATGTATTCCGGGCTGGGCGCGGGCGAGATGCCTTCGGCGACGGCGGTGATGGGAGATATACTGGAAATCGCGCGGCATCGGATGGCCGAAGGCTCGGCGCGAACGCATGCGTTTGGATTTCCGATTCACCTGATGAAGGGCGCGAGTGTCAAGCCGATGGACGACGTGGTATGCGAGTATTACCTGCGGTTCACGGCGCGGGATAAGCCCGGGGTGCTCGGCGCGATCGCGTCGGTGCTTGGCAGGCATGGGCTGTCGATCGCGTCGGTAATCCAGAAGGATCGCGGGACGGCGCGGACGGTACCGGTTATCATGCGGACGCATGACGCGCCCGAGCGGAGCCTGAAACGCGCGCTGGCGGAGATTCGAAGGAAGAAAATCGTGCAATCGGCCCCCGCGTTTATCCGAATCGAGGAGAATCTTTAAGCGATGGCGTCGGACTCGAAGAGCGGATCGAAAAATCGGCGGCTGTTTCACTGGCCCGGCCTTATAGAGCACTACCGCCGCTTCCTGCCGGTGACGGATTCGACGCCGATCGTCACGCTTAACGAGGGCAACACGCCGCTGATCGAGGCGCCGGCAATCGCGGAGCGGCTCGGGCTAAACGTCAAGGTTTACTTTAAGTTCGAAGGCGCCAACCCGACCGGCTCATTCAAGGACCGCGGCATGACGCTGGCGATTTCAAAAGCGCTGGGCGAGGGCGCTCGCGCCGTAATCTGCGCGTCGACCGGCAACACGGCGGCGTCGGCGGCCGCGTATGCGGGCCGTGCCGGGCTGAAGGCGTTCGTGCTGATTCCGAAAGGTGCGGTGGCGCTCGGCAAGCTGTCGCAAAGCGTGATGCATGGCGCGCGCGTGCTCGAGGTGATCGGCAACTTCGACATCTGCCTCAAGGTGGTGCGCGATGTCGCGGAGCGCGACCCGGTCAAGATTCGGCTCGTGAACAGCGTCAATCCCGATCGAATCGCGGGACAGAAGACCGCGGCGTTCGAGATTTGCGATCAGCTGGGCGACGCGCCGACGCATCATTTTCTGCCGGTCGGCAACGCCGGCAACATCACGGCGTACTGGGCGGGCTACCAGGAATACAAGTCAGTGGGATTGAGCGAGCGGATCCCGAAGATGATGGGATACCAGGCGGCGGAGTCGGCGCCGATCGTCGTCGGACATCCGATCGACGATCCGCATACCGTTGCGACCGCGATCAAGATTGGCAATCCCGCGAGCTGGAAAGGCGCGACGAGTGCGCGCGACGAGTCGGGCGGAATTATCGACATGGTCACCGATCCGGAAATCCTCGCGGCGTATCGGCTGATCGCGGCCGGCGGAATTTTCGCGGAGCCGGCGTCGGCGGCGTCGGTCGCTGGACTGCTGAAGTATGCAGGCGCTGGATTGCTCAAGCCGGGCTCGGTCGTCGTATGCACACTGACGGGCCACGGCCTGAAGGATCCCGACACGGCGCTGAAAAACTTAAGTAACACGATCGTGGTCGAACCAGACATCGCGAAAGTGCTGAAAATCCTGGAGCGCGAGTAATCGTCTCGATGAAGTACGTCATCATACACGGCGACGGGATGGCTGATTGGGCGTGCGAGGAGCTTGGCGGAATGACGCCGCTGGCGGCGGCGCACAAGCCCAACATGGATTTGATGGCGACGCGCGGGACGCTCGGGATGGTCGCGACGATTCCTAAGGGGATGCCGTCGGGCAGCGACGTCGGCACGATGACGATGCTCGGCTACGATCCGGCGAAGTACCATACGGGGCGCGCGCCAATCGAGGCGGCGAGCCAGGGGATCGAGATGGGACCGCGCGACGTGGTGTTTCGCATGAATCTCGTGTCGCTCAAGCCGGGTGCGGGCGGCGCGATGATCATGAACGACTTCACGTCGGGCCATATTACGAGCGACGAGGCCGCGGAGATTGTCGCCGACCTGCGCAAGGAACTCGCGGGGGACGGAATCGAGTTTTTCAACGGCGTCAGCTACCGGCATCTGATGATGTGGCGCGGCGGAATCGCCACGACACATCTCACGCCCCCGCACGACATCACGGGCAAGCCCGTCGAGGAGCATCTACCGAAAGGCGCGGGCGCGGATTTGTTGCGCGATCTCACGCGGCGCTCGGCGGCGATTTTGCGCAAGCATCCGGTGAACGCGGCGCGGCGCGAGGCAGGCAAGGCCGAGGCGTCTTCGGTCTGGTTCTGGGGGCAGGGTACGCGACCCTCAGTGCCGACATTGAAGGAGCGCTTCGGCGTCGAGGGCTCGGTGATATCGGCAGTCGATCTGGTCAATGGGCTGGGACGGCTGGCCGGACTCAACCTGATTAAGGTTCCGGGGGCGACCGGATTTCTCGATACTGATTACGCCGCAAAGGCGCGTTACGGTCTCGAATCGCTCAAGTCGCGCGACTTTCTGCTGCTGCACATCGAGGCGCCCGACGAGGCCGGCCACATGGGCCGCGCCGATTTGAAGAAGGAAGCGATCGAGCGTATCGACGAGTTGATTATCGGCCCGATGCTCGCGGGGCTTGGGGCGCTTGGCGATTTCGCGATCCTGCTGATGCCCGATCACGCGACGCCGAGCCAGCTCAAGACTCATTCGCCGGAGCCGGTGCCGTTCGCGCTGATGACGTCGGCGCAGTTCAAGTCGGGCGGCGGCGTTCCTCATCGCTACACCGAAGATGACGGCACCGCGACGGCCGTGCTCGTCGGCGACGGCTATCACCTGATAGAATCGCTGTTCGGCAGCCCCTTGAAGACTACGTCGAATTGACCTGGAGGCCCCTGGATGGAGCGAAATCTTGCCCTCGAAGTGGTACGCGCGACTGAAG
>JBAWCX010000522.1:0-10019 GCA_049590495.1 Binatus sp. (SeqCode) | reverse complement strand
CGCGCGTTAAGCGGATTGGTTGTTGCACTGGTTGCGACCAGCGCGGCGCTGTTTCTATTCTTCCAGGCAAATCCACAGACTTTCCGCTCGCCGCTCGACACGCTTAGCTCGCAGCTGGATGCCGGCAAGGACGTCCCTGATGTAGTCGAGCAGGCTGAATCAGCCGCGCCCGCTCCTCCCTCGATAACTATCAGCACCATGCTTGACCGCACCGCGCCTATAGAGAGCTATCTTCGCGAAGCCGGCATGGAAGAGGGCGATGCCCATCAATGGGCGTCGTATATCGAGCGCATCATCGCGAACCGGTATTTTCAAAGCGGTCATCCGCTGACGCTCTATAAGGATCCCGAGACCGGCGAGATGCGTGGCCTCAAGTACGATCTCGACGAGAAGACCACGATGGTTACGGCGAGCCTCGGCGCAGGCGTGCTCAAGGCTGGGCTGCGGCCGATCGAGTACTTCATTCGCCCGATCAAGCTGACGTTCGCGGTCAAAGACAGCTTCCAGCAAGCGGCCGCCGAGAACGGCATCCCCAAGCCAATCGTCGAATCTCTACAGGACGCGTTCTCCGATGGTCACGACCTCAACCAACTCGCGCCGGGGTCAGCGGTCAAGCTGATTTACCAGGAGAAGGTGAGCCGCGACGGTTCGTACACGCTGGTCGGCGACGTGCAGGCGGCGCAAATCCGGTTCGGGAGCCGCACGCTGACTGCCATCTCGTTCGCGGACGAACACGGCCAGCCTCATCTATATGACGAACACGGCCACGCGCTCGGACCGCAGTCGCTGAAGTTCCCGCTCAATTTTCAATACATATCGTCAGGCTTCACATTCCATCGCTATCATCCGATCCTGCACGAGTACCGGCCGCATGTCGGCGTCGATCTGGTCGCCAAGTACGGCGAGCCGGTCAAATCTGTCGCCGATGGCACGGTCATAAGCGCGGGATGGCAAGGCGAGCTTGGCAACTGCATCCGCATCCAACATCAGCACGCGATGGTCAGTATCTACGGTCACTTGTCGAAGATTAGCGCCGACGTGAAGCCGGGCGGCTACGTCCATATCGGGCAGGTCATTGGAAATGTCGGCTCGACCGGACTTTCGACCGGACCGCATCTCCACTTCGCGATGGAAAAAGACGGTGCGTGGGTCAATCCGCTCACCGAGAAACTCGGCGAGAATCACCAGGTGTCGCCCCGGATGAAGGCGCTATTCGACGACATCAAGGATCAATACCAAACCGCGCTGGCCGAACTGCCCGACCTTGGCAGTCACTTCATCGCGGCGGCAGAGCGCAAGCCCGCGATCTCGAAGTTCGCCGACATGTATCACGTTACGCTCGACCGCAGCCCGTCAAAGAGTGCGCATTTGCGGGGACTATCGAGCAGCCGGAACGACCAAACGCTCGAAAGTTCAGGACCCGACAGCGCGCTTTGATCTGAATTTTCACTGTCTAGCGGTTTCGCTCAACTCTCACATCGCCATTGCCAGTTCACTGCTTCCCGGCTAAAGCTGAGGTCGCATCTTGTCGCTTCTGAAATGCGCCAGCATCCCAACACCGATTTCTTTGAACCCGCGGTGCCGCGCGTGTTTGGGCATCGCGGCTCCGCCGGGACTCATCCTGAAAACACGCTCGAATCGTTTGGCGCCGCCGTGGCACTCGGCGTTCAGTATCTCGAATTCGACATTCATATGACGCGCGACGGCGAAGTTGTCGTCAGTCACGACGACCGCCTGGAGCGCAATTGCGGACGCACCGGCGTCATCCGCGAGATGACCTACGCCGAGCTTGCGGCTGCCGACGCGGGCCGGATGTTCACCCTCGACGGCGCGACGTTTCCATTCAGAGACAAGGGGCTGCGCGTGCCGCGCCTCGCCGAAGTGCTTGCGGCATTTCCGAAATTGCGGATGGTCGTCGAGGTCAAGCAAACCGCGCCGAGCGTGGTCACGCCGATGCTCGACGTGATCGATCGCGCCGGGATGCGCCGAAACGTGCTTGTCGCCAGCGAGCATCAGCAACCGCTCGACGAGGTCCGCAAGCTGGCGCCGGAAATTCCGACCAACTTTTCGTACCTCGAATCGGGCGTGTTCATTCAGGCGATGGGTACTCGCGACGCCGGCTATCGTCCGCCCGGCGACGCCGTCCAAATCCCGCGCAGCTACGAGTCGTGGCAACTCGTTACGCCCGAAAGCGTCGGGTTCGCGCACCGGCTCGGACTCGAAGTGCACGTCTGGACGGTGAACGCAGAAGCCGAGATGTCAGAACTGCTCGAGATGGGAGTCGACGGACTGATCAGCGACTATCCCGGCCGCGCGCTCGACGTGATCCGCAGGCGCACTGCGCGCCGCTGAGCGCGCGCTTTTCTTATGCGGCGGGCTTTGCCAGTTTGGCGCGGGCTTTGTTACGATTTTGCCCGCTCGTCGGAAAGTATACGCGGGAGCGAAAATTATGAAGCTCGACACAGGTCTCTCGACTCGCAACTTGCGCGATGTTCCGGCTGCGGCCCGCGCCGCCGAGGCTGCCGGATTCGACGCAATATGGATTCCCGAGGCCGGCAACGACGGCTTCATTCCGGCCGCGCTGATCGCTGAGCATACGAAGCGAATCAAGATGGGAACCTCGGTTGCGATTGCGTTTCCGCGCAGCCCGATGATTACGGCTGCGACCGCGTGGGATCTCGCCGGACTTTCCGAGGGCCGCTTCATCCTCGGGCTCGGCACGCAGGTGAAGGGCCATATCGAGCGGCGCTACAGCACGAAATGGGAAGCCCCGGTGCCGCGGTTGCGCGAGTACCTGTTGTCGTTGCGCGCGATTTTCAAATGCTGGTCGGAAGGCGGCGCGAAACTTTCCTTCCAGGGCAAGTACTACAATTTCTCGTTGATGACGCCGTTTTTCACGCCGTCGCGGCACAACTTCCCGAACGTGCCGATTCACATCGCGGGTGTAAACGAACATATCATCCGGCTCGCCGGTGAACTGTGCGAGGGCCTGCATGCGCATCCGTTCAACTCGCCCAAGTACTTGCGCGAGTTCGTGCTGCCAAACGTCGAGAAGGGACTGGCGAAGGCGGGGCGCTCGCGCAAGGACTTCGAAATCCAGTCGACGGCGTTCGTGATCGTCGGCAACAACCAGGACGAAATCAGGAAAGCGCGCGAAGCCGTCCGCCAGCAAATCTCGTTTTATGCTTCGACGCGAACTTACAAGATTGTGCTCGACATGCACGGATGGGGCGACGTCGCGCAGCGGCTGAACGAAAAGGCGGCCAAGGGCGAGTGGGTCGCGATGGCGCAAGAGATCACCGACGAGATGCTCGACGTGTACACGGTCGCTGGCACTTACGACGAGATAGCGGACAAGGTGATGGAGCGCTACGACGGGCTGCTCGACCGGGTTGCGTTTTACATTCCATATCGCGCGGGTACTGACGACGCGGAATGGGCAAAACTGGCAAAGCGATTTAATAGCTGAGATTCGGCGTTGTCGTGATAGATTCTCATGAACCTGCTTAACAAGGAGAAAACTTCGATGCGCAAGGCAATGTTGAAAACGATGGCCGCGATGACGGCCGTGGTGGCGCTCACGCTTCCGAGCGCGAGCCGGATCGCGATGGCGCAGGGCGCAGCACCCGCGCCGGCGCCCGCGATGGAGGAGCCGGGCACTCGGAGCTTCACGATGGTTTCGATCGAAGATGACGGTGCGAAGATCTGGCTGCCCAGCGTGATCGCGGTCGAGCAGGGCGATAAGGTAAAGCTCACGCTCAAGAATCTGGTGCCGGGCGCGGAGAATCAGCACGGCTTTACGATTCCCGCATATAACATCACCGAAGTCGTGACGCGGGGCGAGCCCAAGACGGTCTCGTTCGTCGCCGACAAGCCGGGTGTATACCCGTTTTTCTGTCAGTTGCATGCTGCGCATATTGGCGGCTCGCTAATCGTCGAACCCAAGAAGTAGCCGGCATCGGCATGGGCGCGAGCGACCGCGAAGCTCGCGCCGGCCCGGCGCGCCCCCGATGCCATCGGCGCGCGAAAGGGCTAGGCTTGATCGGGCATGCGCACGGTAGTCCTCTACGCGCGTTCGCCGGATTGGCGCGCGGTCGTCGAGCGCGCCGACGAATTGATGGCGTCGCCGGATTTTCGCGTGCTCAAGTCTGAAGCGCGGACGCGGGCAGGATTCATCGACGTCCCCGGCGCCGGGTCCGCGTTCATAAAGCGCGTCGAGGTATCCTCGTGGAGCCGCGGCGTCTATGCGCGAGTGCGCGGATCTCGCGCCGCGCGATCGCTCGCGGGCGCCGCGATGCTCGACGCACGCGGCCTTGCGCATCCAGAGCCGTTGGCCGCCATGGATCTGTACCAGGCGGGTGCGATTCGCGCGTCGTATCTCGTCAGTCGCGCGCTCGTCAATGCCGATTCTCTTAGCCGTTTCATGCTCGGGCCCGCGGAAATCAAGGGACGCAATGTGCATCGCCGCAAACAGATCTCCGATACGGTGGCGGCGCAAATCCGGCGTCTTCACGAGTCGGGGCTTTACACGCGCGACCTGCAAGAGACCAACATCATGGTCGAGGACAACGAATCCGGCGGCTTCAACGTATACTTTATCGATCTCGAGGATTTCCGCCGCGTGCCCAACGTCTCGTGGGATCGCAGAATTCTGAACCTGGTGCATCTCGACCGCAGCATCGGACGATTTCTTTGTCGCGCGGCGCGGCTCGATTTTCTTTACTCCTACCTGGGGCATCGGCCGGACCGCGCGGCCGCGCGCAAGATCGTCGCCGAAGTCATCGCAGCGCGCAAGTCGATCGATCGACACAAGCGCCGCGGCGCGCCGGCTGCGGAGCGTATCGTGGCGCCGCTCGCGGGAGGAGCTGATTAGTGGCGTTTTCGATCCTCAGCCGCGAATACGACCATCACACCGAGCAGGTCCACGCCGCCGGCGGAACCTGGGTGCGCGACGTGATGCTCGGGTTGAATGACGGACTGGTCGCGTCGTTCGCCGTCACTTCGGGCGTCGCGGGCGCGTTCGTCACCGGCAACGCGGCCATGATGGCGGGACTGTCGGAGATGCTTGGCGGCGCGGTCGCGATGGGCCTCGCCGCGTTCATCTCGGCGCGCTCGCAGATCGAGTTTTATCAAAGCGAGGTGGAACGCGAGTGTTATGAAATCCGCCGATGGCCCGAGCGTGAGCGCGAAGAGATCAGCGCCATCTATCGAGACAAGGGATTCGCGGGTCCTTTACTCGAACAGATCGTCACGCACATCACGTCGGACCCCGAGCGATGGAGCAACGTAATGATGCGCGAGGAGCTGGGCTTCAACGAAGGAACCTTCGACAGTCCCGTCCGCTCGGCGTTCGCCGTCGGCTTGTCATATCTGTCAGGCGCGGCGGTGCCGGTGTGGGCTTACATTTTTTTTGAGCCGGGCCGGGCGCTGGAAGTGTCTGCTATCTCGACCGTCGCGGTGCTGTTCGCGGTCGGTGCGTTGAAGACCATCATCACCAGCCGTTCGTGGTGGCGCAGCGGACTCGAGAGCATGTTGGTCGGAGTGGCAGCCGCGGGCGCGACTTACGCCGCGGGCCGCATGTTTGCCGCGCGCTGAATCTTCGCGGACGCGCGCGCTTTACGCCTCGACGAGTAAGTCGTCGGCGTCGGCCTTTACCGCATAGCATCCCAGCTTGACGCTCGCGTCGTCGAGGTTCGTGCCCGTCGTGATGTCGTACTCCCACCCGTGCCAGGGGCAGGTGATGGTGGTGCCGTCGAGCTCGCCTTCGGCCAGCGGGCCGCCGCGATGCTTGCAGGTGTTGTCGATCGCAAAGAATTTTCCACCCGCGTTGAACAGCGCGATCTGTTTGCCCCCGGCCTCGACGAGTTTGCCGCTGCCCTCGGGCACGTCTGCCACCTTCGCAACTTTGATGAAGCTTGCCATCCGGGATTCGCCTCCGCTCAGGTCGTGTACTCGGCGTTGATTCGCACGTAGTCGTAGCTCAAGTCGCAAGTCAGAATTTTCGTGCTCGATTTCCCCAACCGCAGATCGAGTCGCACGATAAATTCGCGCGCCTTCATCGCAACGCCCGCGTCGGCCAGCGCGTCGGTCAGCAAGCGGCCGTTGGCGGCAACCTTCACTCCGCCGATCCACAGTACCAGTTTGTCGGATTCGACGTACGCGCCGGATGAGCCGGCCGCCATCAGGATCCGGCCCACGTTCGGATCGCATCCGAAGAATGCAGTCTTGACCAGCGGCGAGTTCGCGATCTGCCGGGCCGCCCGCTCGGCGTCTGCCGGATTGCGAGCGCCGCGCACCTCGACGGTGACGAGCTTGGTAGCGCCCTCGCCGTCACTCACGAGTTCGCGCGCCAGCGCCGCCGAAACTTCCTCGACCGCGCGATCGAATGACGCCTGATCGCGCGCGCCGAACGCTCGATTCTCCGCGGCGCCGCTCGCCATGACAATCACCGTGTCGTTGGTCGACATATCGCCGTCAACGGTGATCGCGTTGAAGCTCGTCGGCAGCGCCGCTTTGAGCGAGCGCTTGAGCGTCGTGTGACCGATCGCTGCGTCGGTTACGAGGTAGCCGAGCATAGTCGCCATCCTGGGGGAGATCATCCCGACGCCTTTCACCGCGCCGGCGAGCGTGATCGTCGCGCCGCCTGCCTTGAACGTTGTCGAGGCAGTCTTGGGGCGCGTGTCGGTCGTCATGATCGCGCGCGCGAAGTCGGCGAGTCCGTCTTCACGCACCGATCGTACAGCGTCTGCGGCGCCGTTTTTGAATTTCGCGAAGTCGTAAAGATGGCCGATGACGCCGGTCGAAGAGGGCACGACGAGTTCCGGCGCGCATCCGAGCAGCCGCGCGACCTCCGTGCATGAGTCGCGCGCGAGCCGCATCCCGGCTTCGCCGGTGAAGCTGTTGGCGCATCCCGAGTTCGCGACGACCGCCTGCAAACGGCCCGACTTGACGCGATCCGCGGTCACGTAAACCGGCGCGGCTTTGACGCGGTTGGCGCTGAACACTGCCGCAGCGGCGGCCGGGCGGTCGGCGGCGATGATGCCAAGGTCGAGCGCGCCCGCTTTGGTCTTCAGGCCCGCGCTGACGCCGGCGAATCGAAATCCGCGCACGACGGCGGGCTCGAGATCGACTTTCATCTGGATGCGAAGCGCCGCGTCACTTGCCGTGGCAGCGTTTGTACTTCTTGCCCGAACCGCACGGGCATGGATCGTTGCGGCCGACTTTGTCGGCTTCGCGCTTGGCGGGCGCTGCGGCCGCCGCCTCGCTCTCGCCGCCGTGGCTCATCACGACCTTCTGCGGCTTGGGCTGCTGAATCTGCTCGACGTCCTGCTGGCGCTGCACCTGGACAGAATAAACTTTCTCGACCACGTCCTGTTGCATCACCGCCATCAGCGCCTCGAACATCGTGAACCCTTCCTTCTGATATTCGACCAGCGGATTCACCTGGGCGTAGCCGCGCAGCCCGATTCCTTCTTTCAGATGGTCCATCGCGAGCAGATGGTCCTTCCAAAGCGAATCGAGCGTCTGAAGCATCACGATCTTTTCGATTTGGCGCATCACCGGCTCGGTGAATTCCGCTTCGCGCTTGTCGTAAAGCTGATGCACGCGCTCGGAACCGATATCGATCAGGTCGTCGGCGCCATGGATCGGATTGCCGCCGACTTCGGTCTGTGCGTTGAAGCCGGGGCGGAACTTGAATTGCTTGAAGAACGCGTCGTCGATCGCCTTCCAGTCCCATTCCGCGGGATCGATTTCGTTGTTCGCGTGCGCGCCCGCGATTTCCTCGATCAGCGCGTCGCACATGTCGAGGACGTCATCCTTGAGCGACGCGCCGCTGAGCAGTTCGCGCCGGCGATGGTAAACCACCTCGCGCTGCTTGTTCATGACGTCGTCGTATTCGAGCAGGTGCTTGCGGATGTCGAAGTTGTGCGCTTCGACCTTCTTTTGCGCGTTTTCGATCGCCTTCGAAATCCATCGATGCTCGATGGGCTCGTTGTCCTCCATCCCGATTTTGCTCATCAGACCCTTAAGCCGGTCGGCGCCGAAGATGCGGAGCAGGTCGTCCTCGAGCGACATGTAAAATCGTGACGAGCCCGGGTCGCCCTGGCGTCCCGATCGGCCGCGGAGCTGATTGTCGATGCGGCGCGACTCGTGACGCTCGGTGCCGAGGATGTGCAAACCACCGGCCTCGAGCACTTTCTCGCGCTCGGCCTTGCACTGCTCGACGTACTTCGCGAGCGCGGCCTGGAAATTCGGATCGGCCGGATCCTTGCTGCCGGCTTCCGCCGCCGCCATGAACTCAGGATTACCGCCGAGCACGATATCGGTGCCGCGGCCGGCCATGTTGGTCGAAATCGTAACCGCGCCGAAACGGCCGGCCTGCGCGACGAATTCCGCTTCGCGCTCATGATTCTTGGCGTTAAGAACGTAGTGCTTGACGCTGGTTTTTTTCAGCTTTTCGGCGACCCGCTCCGATTTTTCGATCGAGACCGTGCCGACCAGCACCGGCTGGCCGCGTTCGTGACAGTCGCTGATTTCCTCGATCACGGCGTCGAACTTCTCGTCCTCGGTTTTGTAAACGACGTCGTGATTGTCGATGCGGATCATCGGCTGATTGGTCGGAATCACCACCACGTCGAGGTGGTAAATTTCCTTGAACTCGACCGATTCCGTGTCGGCCGTGCCGGTCATGCCCGACAGCTTCTTGTACATGCGGAAGTAGTTCTGAAACGTGATGGTCGCGAGCGTCTGGTTCTCCGACTCGATCTTGACGTTCTCTTTCGCCTCGACCGCCTGATGCAGCCCGTCGCTCCATCGCCGGCCTGGCATGAGGCGCCCGGTGAATTCATCGACGATGATCACCTCGCCATCTTTGACGACGTAATCGACGTCGCGCTTGAACAGCGTGTGCGCGCGAAGTCCTTGGTTGGCGTGATGCAGCAGCAGGATATTGCGCGGGTCGTACAGGTTCTCGACGCCGAGCAACTGCTCGACGCGCGTCACGCCGTCCTCGGTCAGCGCGACGGTGCGCATCTTTTCGTCGATGGTGTAGTGCTCTTCGGCCTTCAGGCGCGGAATGACGCGGTCGACAACGTAATAGGTGTCGGTCGACTCTTCTGACGCTCCTGAAATAATCAGCGGCGTGCGGGCCTCGTCGATCAGGATCGAGTCGACTTCGTCCACGATTGCGAAATTGTGCTCGCGCTGGACGTAGTCCTCGATGTTGAACTTCATGTTGTCGCGCAGGTAGTCGAAGCCGAATTCGTTGTTCTGGCCGTAGGTGATATCGGCGCGGTAGGCGACCTTGCGCTCCTGGTCGGTCAGGCCGTGAACCACGACGCCGACGGTCAGGCCGAGAAAGCTGTAGATGCGCCCCATCCATTCGGAGTCGCGCCGCGCCAGGTAGTCGTTGACGGTGACGACGTGCACGCCGCGTCCCGACAGCGCGTTGAGCACGGCGGGCAGAGTCGCGACGAGAGTCTTGCCTTCGCCGGTTTTCATTTCGGCGATTCGCCCCTGGTGCAGGATCATCCCGCCGATCAGCTGCACGTCGAAGTGGCGCTGGCCGATGGTCCGCTTGGAGGCCTCGCGCACGACGGCGAAGACTTGCGGCAGAATTTCGAGCATCGCCTCGTCGCGCTGTTCGCGCTCTTCGATCACGCTGATTTTCGCCTTCCATTCGACGATTTTGGCGCGCAGTTCGTCGTCGCTCAGCGCCGAGATCTCGGGTTCTAGCCGGTTGATCTCGTCCACGTCGGGCCGGAGGCGTTTGATTTCGCGTTCGTTCTTCGAGCCGAAGATTTTGCGCGCTACGAGGGAAATAGCTGAAGACATCTTATATGAGCGATTTATGGGGCAAGTTTGAAGTTAGGTTTCGGCGCGATCCGCAAGTTTAGCGGAAATCATCTTATCGTGAAATCGGGCGATTGGAGAGAGGCTTTGCTAACGCTCGATTCTGACCGCCGACTCGACCTGCGGCCCCAAAAATCTGCGGCCGACGCGGACGAAGCGATCTGGGG
>JBAWCX010000521.1:0-2140 GCA_049590495.1 Binatus sp. (SeqCode) | reverse complement strand
AGCGCGTTCAAATCGCGTGGCTGCGGCTCTTCTTCCCGAACACCTCAAGCATGAATCTGCCGCAAATGCCGGGCGCTGATCAGAGCGGCTACGCCGGCTTCTCAGATCAGATCGACCACCATTACCTCGCAACGTTCGGAACCGCAGCAGTGATGAGCCTGATCAGCGCAGGCCAGTCAGTTGGACAGATGGCAACTTTCGGTGGCGGCGCCTCTTACGGACCGTACGGTTACTACCAACCGAATCAATGGGCGATGGCGAGCCAGACTGCCGGTTCAGCCGCTTCGGGACAATTCGGAGCGTTGGGTCAGCAGATGATCGGAGAGGGATTGAATCGGCCGCCCACGATCGAGATCAGACCGGGTTATCAGTTCGACGTGATGGTCACCCAGGACCTCGTATTCCCCGGACCTTACGGGAAGTGAATTCCACAATCCAATTACGCAAGGAGAAATGTAATGGGAGTTCTCAAGCGCAAACAGGAAAGCGAAGCGATCACATTCAAGCTGCCTGCAGCACTCAAGCGTGAGATTGAGCAACTGCGCAGTCGGGCCGAAGACGCGGGCTTCGATCTTGGCGAGACGATTACGGCTGCGATGTGGCGCCTCTGCAAACAGATCAAGGCCGAGCTCGAAGGTGCACCGCGTCCGGGCCGGAAACTAAATGGGCGCATAAGCGAACCTTCGACGGAGAAACTGCAGTGAGGGTTTTCAAAAGTTTCTCAGCCGCTTTGCGGCGCGCGGAAAGAGCGGATTGGAAGGGCGCGTTGGAGAGGGGGGAAGGCCGGTCGTTCGTAGAGCAAGATAAAGGACCTGCGGTACGGTGCGGCATTTTCGTCGGATTCTCTAACGAACTCGCGGCCTTCCCCCCTCGGAGGCAGTCATGATCAGCACACTGTACAGCACGGCAGAAAACCCCGCCGGATCGCTTGCCCAGCGCATTCATTTTCAACAATTGGAAGGCGCTCGTGGACCCATTGGAGCGATGGCCGTAATTGCGATCGCCACAGCGCTCTTAATCGCAGTCGGCAACGCACTCGGCGTACTGATCTCGAACACGGACAGCGCCGCACCGGCAGGCGTCTATCGTGTCGTCGCTCACGGAATTGAGCGTGGCGAATTGGTCGCGGCATGCCTGCCGATTCCGGTCGCCCAGGAGGGTCTCACGCGCGGCTATCTGCGCACTGGCGCGTGCGCTGGCAACGCGGAGCCGGTGGGCAAGATCGTGGGTGCTCTCCCCGGCGATAGCGTCGAGATCGAACCCGGATGGGTTGCGGTGAACGGCGCACGATTCGCGCGCAGCAAAGTTGCCACGCATGACAGCGCACACCGGCCGCTTCCGCATGTCGCGTGGGGCAGCTATCGAGTCGCAGCCGGCCAGGTGTGGCTGTTCGGCTTTAACGATCGCCGGAGTTGGGACTCGCGCTACTTCGGTCCGATTCCGCTCGCGAACGTTAGCGGAGAAATCGAACCGGTCGTGACGTGGTGAATGCCATGAACAGCAACGGAAATGGAAATGGCAACAGCCACAGCCCCGAGCAGGGACTGCGCGTGCATCATCTCGCCAACCTCGGCGGATTAGTTGCACTGGCAGGCCTCGATCTGGAGCCGCCCGACTTTCTGCTAGGCGCCTTGCTGAGCGTCGCGCAGGAGGCTGGAGACCTCACGCCCGAGCAGCGGGCGCACGTTGCGACGATCGGGCGGAAGAAGCTCGACGAACGGGCGACCGGCAAGCGCGCATGGAAATCATGGCGGCGCGCGCAGGATCTGCACGCAATCACCCTCAGCAGCGGGCAGTTGCGCGAGATCATCGAAGCGCTCGGCGGGCGGGCGCCGGAGAGCCCGACCAAACTGGTACTCGCCCTCAGCGAGGCGTTGACCGAGGTGTGCGATGAAACGGCCTAGGTTCCTCCGCCAGAGAGAGGTCGATATCAAGCTTCGCCACGAGCATGCGGAACGTCCGCGGAAACTCGTTCCGTGGTGGGCGCGCGCGTTGCGGCGGATAGGCATGCGGCAAGGGCTACGGCGACAGCAGCCGAGCGGAAGTCTAAGCGGCGCGCGCGCGGCGCGAGTGCGGATCGCGGAACCACCGGCATATGCGCGGCGCAGCGTGGTCAAGGCCTCTTTCTCGCGCAACCGCC
>JBAWCX010000520.1:0-3752 GCA_049590495.1 Binatus sp. (SeqCode) | reverse complement strand
GTGTCGGTGTCGCGTCGACAGCGCCGCCGGGAGGTCCCGCTCCGCCCGCGACGCCCGCCGAGATCGCGCCGACCTGGCCCGCCGAACTCGATCAGGAGATCGCTGACGCCGCGACGTCGGACGAGCCGGGCATCAAGATTTATCGCGAGGGCCTCGACGCGATGAAAGCCGGCAAGTATCCGCTCGCGGTCGCCAGGTTCACCAAGCTGCAGCATGCGTACCCGAAATCGCCGCTGAGCGAACCGGCCGAATATTTCGCCGCCAACGCGTTGTTCGAGACCGGCAGCTACGACCAGGCGATTCTGCAGTTCAACGATCTCGTGATGCGCTTTCCCAAAGGCAAGTATGCGAGCGCCGCACTGCTGCGCGAGGCGCAGGCGTTTGTGAAGCTCAACGATCGAATCGACGCGCGCCTCACACTGCAGAAGCTGACGGCCGACCACGCGGGAACTCCACAAGCGGCCGCCGCCGACACGATGATGAAAGATCTCGCGAGCGACTAAGCGGCGCCCTCGCGCACGATTGAATGGAAATAATTCGCGATCTCGAAGCGCTCCCGCGCCATCCTTACCCGGTCACCGCGATCGGAAATTTCGACGGCGTCCATCTGGGCCATCGCGCGATTCTGAAGGCCGCGATCGATCGCGCCCGCGCGGCCGGCGGCACCGCGTTCGCGCTGACATTCGATCCGCTGCCCGCCAAGCTGCTAGTTCCTGCGCGCGCGCCCCGCTTGATCCTGACAGCGGACGACAAGCTCGAACTGTTGCGTCTGTCGGGCATCGACGGAGTGATAGTGATCAAGTTCACGCTCGACTTGAGCATGCTCTCGCCGCACGATTTCGTGCGCGACTATATGTGCGCAAAGATCGGCGTGCGCGAGGTGGTCGTTGGGCAAAACTTCAGATTCGGGCACAATCGCGCGGGGACCCCGGCCGTGATGGTCGAGCTTGGGCGCCAATTGGGCTTCGATACGGACGTGGTCGGTCCGGTCAAAGTCGGCGGCATCGAAATCAGTTCGACCAAGGTGCGCGAGGCGATCGCGGCTGCCGACCTGCGCGGCGCCGCCAGGCTGTTGGGACGTTACCATTTTCTGCATGGGGCTATCGTGCGTGGACGCGAGCGCGGACGGACGATCGGATTTCCGACCGCGAATCTCGCCAGCGAAACCGAATGCGTCCCGCCCGACGGCGTTTACGCCACGCGCGTCATCCTGGACGACGGCGCGTATCCGTCGATCACCAACATCGGCATGCGTCCGACGTTCGCGGAGAGCGCGCACTCGATCGAGGCGCACATTTTCGACTTCACGCGCGACATTTACGGCACCCGGATCAAGCTCGAGCTGATCGAACGAATCCGCCCGGAGCGCAAGTTCGACAACTCCGACGCGCTCAAGGCGCAAATCGCGATCGATCTCGGCAAGGCGCGCGAAATACTCGCCGCGGCGTAATCGTCAGCGGATTTCTGCGGCGGGCTCGACCCAGTCGCGCGCGAGCTGCTCGATCCATCGGGCAATCTGCGACTCATCTTCAGGCGGAGCAGTGAGTATCACGAGTTCGTTGACGCCCGCCGCGCCATATTTCTTCAAATCGTCTGATTCGATCTTCCTGGTGTAGGGGCACGCGATGATTTCGACTTCGCTCGCGTCGCGGCCGTTGGCTTTCAGCATCGCGCGCAGCTTGCTGACGAGCGGCGCGGCGTCGTCCGGTCCAACGTTGAAGCCGAACCATCCATCGCCGATGTCTGCCGAGCGTTTCAGCGCGGGCGCGCTCTCGCCGCCGAAAATAATCGGCAGCTTTGCGCCCCGCACCGGTTTCGGAAAGCTTTTGGCCGCGTCGAAATTCACGAACTCGCCGTGGAAGGTCGTCGCGTCGTCGGACCACAGCCGGCGCATCACGTCGATATACTCGCGGGTCCGCTGCGCGCGTCGCTCGAACGGAATTCCAAGCGCCGCAAATTCCTCAGCTGACCATCCGATGCCCACGCCCAGCGCAAATCGCCCGTTGGAGAGGCGGTCGAGACTCGCGACTTCCTTGGCTAGCACAACGGGATTGTGCTCCGGCACCAGGCAGATTCCCGTTGCGAGCCGAATCGTTTTGGTAACGGCGGCCGCAAACGTGAGCGTGATGAACGGATCGAGCCAGTCCGCGTCACCCGGCAACGGGAACTCGCCGCCCGCCGCGTAAGGATACTTCGAATCCTGACGGTCGAAGAGCACGACGTGCTCTCCAACCCACAGCGTCGAGACTCCACGACGCTCGGCCTCCTCGGCCGTCTTCAGAATCGCGCCGGGACGGGCGCCCGCGCCGATTCCCAGCGCGAACAACCCGATTTTCATTGGCCCGATCCTGAACCGCCCGCGGCGCCGGCGACGGCTGGCGTCTTGGTGAACTTGAGCATGAAACGATCGGTCTGGCCGCGATGCTTGAACACCAGCCAGGTGCGATCGTCTTCAGGATGCCGTAGCGCGCTCGACGCTCCGGACAGTTTGAAGCCGGCCTTCTCGACGTCCTTAATTAAAAAATCTTCGTCGATTCGATGCAGTGTGGCGGTCTGCGTATCGCCCGTGCCCGCCGCGGCGCTGTGATCGACAATCCCGTAGACGCCGCCCGGCTTGAGCGCCTTGAAGACCGCGGCGTTCACGTTGTCGCGATTGAGTTTGAAGCCGACCAGGTCGTGGTAGTTGAGATGGATGATGACGGCGTCGAGCGAATCAGGAGGCACCGGCAGCAGGTCGGGCGCGTCGAACGGTTTGCTGACCTTGACCACGTTTTTCAGCGCCGGCTCCTTGAGCCGTTGGTCCCACGCGTCTCCGATTTTTTTGAACTTCTCGGGAAACGGACCGTTCTGCGAGTAAACCGTTCCGGACGGTCCGACGATTCGCGCATAAAGCTCGGTCATGTATCCGCCGCCCGCGAAAATATCCGCGATCTTCATGCCGGGCTTGATGTCGTAGAAGGCCAGGATCTGGTCGGGCTTGCGTCCTGCATCGAGCGCTTTGTCGGCGGCGGGCCGCTCGGGCGAGTTGATCGCGGCGGTGATATCCGCGGGAATCTGCGCCGCGGGAATGGGCGCGGTTTCAGTTGTGCTCGTCGCAACGGGCTGAATCTGCGCGCGCGCCGGCGATGACATCCACGAGAATCCGGCGAATGCGACCAAGGTTGAGAACAATATTCGGCGTATTCCAGTACGCATCCCGATAGTCATTTCGATTCTCCCCGTTGTGTTTGATTCGTCACCATTATCGACAGCTAACATACCAATCCCAAATACGGCAACGTGCATTCTGTTCGCTCTCCCTGCAAGGGAGAGGAGGAATGTACTTCTCTTAGTACCGGGTGCAGGGGTCACCCTGCCCAGGGAGGTGCGGAACCCACGGTGGGTTCTGCATTCAATTGAGTGATTTACCCTTCGCCTCACCGCGAGGCCGTCGTTTTCTCCGGCGCGACCGACGCTGGCAGCGTCACGTCGGCGTGCGCCCACGCTTTTTTGAATCGAGCATCGACGCTGGCCGCCTCGTCAGATGCGTTGCGGGCGCGAAGACACATCGCGAGTCCGTTGAGCGACCATCCATTTTCCGGATTCTGCTTCAGGTCGTCGCGAAAGACCTGTTCCGCGTCTGCTGTCTTACCGTTCGCGAGCAGTTCCATCCCAAGCGTTTCGCGCACGGGATAGTACCAGGGCGGCGGCTCTTCGTAGTTGAGAGCGTCCTGGATCGCGACGGCATCCTTCAGATGCTTGATCGCGTCGTC
>JBAWCX010000519.1:0-5302 GCA_049590495.1 Binatus sp. (SeqCode) | reverse complement strand
AACATGAAGAATCCGAACAGCGCGACGAAGATCGCAAGCATCGCGGCGCGAGGCGACTGCGCGCGCCAGATCAGATACGACGCCATCATGTAAACAGCGCACGTCAGCGCAAGGCCGAACGCGCTGTACGAAACGCCGCCGAAAATTTTGTCGGTGTCAGGTGTGCCGATTCCGCCGATCAACCCCATGAAGTTGAACGCGCCGACCGAAGCTTCACTGAATCGCGTGCCGAGGTCCTTATATACGTTGAATATCCAGTTCCATGGATGCCCGAGTTGATACGGCAGCACGCCGATCGCGACCGTGCCCGCAAATGCGCCCGCGCACCACGCGCATTCGGCGAGGCCCGCGTTGAATAGTGTCCACAGCGCCAGCGGCGGCGTGAACGCGAGAGCTTGCGGCTTAGCCAGGATGGCGATCGCAGCCGCACTCCATCCCAGGCGGTAGCGCCCCGTGAGGATCAGGATCGCTGCGGCGAGCATTGGCAGCGCGACGACCGAATCGCTCTGGCCCCATACGACGGTATCGAAGATGAGCGCCGGGTTCAGCGCGAACAGCATCATTACAATGATGGCGCGCAGGCCGCGTCCGTCGCGCCACGCCGCGAAGTAGATCGTCAGACCGATGAACAGATCCACAATCAGCGGCGGCGCCTCGACGATCACGCGAAAGCCGTTCGCCGTCGGCTCGACGAGCTTGCCGATCCATCCCGAGAGCCACAGCAGGTACAGCGACCCGGGTGGATACGAGTCGACCGGCAAGCCGGGATCGTAAATTTTCGATGGCCCCAGCACGGCTGCCAGCAATGCGCGGTTAGTCTTCGCCCAGATGTCCCAGTAAAAGCCGGTGAAATGAAACAGCGCAGCAAACTTGACGGCGGTGATCGCGAGCATCACGCCGGCCGCGAGCATCCAGGTCTTGTCCATTGCCCCAAGCGCCGGCCGCCAGATTGTCCCGAGTGCCGATCCCAACAGCCCGAGCAGGATCAGCCCGCAGATGACGCCGGTCGCGCGGATCGAGACTCTGTCATCCGGCTGATGTAACGGGTCCTTGTCGAGTTTGCGTATTGCGCCGAGATCGAAACTGTCCTGTCCCGGCGGCGGCATACTCGCAACCGCGACCACTTTGATATTACGAAATGACGCGCGGCCCGTGTCCCCGTTTCCAGAAACACCGAGCTGGCAGAGCAACTCAGTCGTGTCGCCCCATCGATCTTCCGTTAGGAAGAACGACAGCGTCTGCCAGTCCGTGGTGCCTTGCAGATGTTTCGAGATGAGTACGACGCCGTCGTAGGTGCTGATCGCGATATTCGCGCCGCCGCCCTCGTGCGGCATCCCGCCCTCGACGCGCGCTTCGGCGCTGACCTGGTAAATTCCGGGCCGGAGAATCAGCGCCTGATGCCAGCTCGCGTAGTTGCGACCCTGATTGGCGATACCAAGCACGCCGCCCTCCGCTGGCGTGTAAGTCCATGAAAACTTGCCCAGCTTCCTGTCGTGGGAGAGCGCGTACCAATCTGCCGGCGCGCCATCGAAGCCGGCGGCAAGGTCGCTGTTCTTTACGAGATTGGTCTCGGCATAGGCGCAGATCGGCCCGCAGAGCCATGATGCGCACAGTGCGAGCGCCGCAACCGCGATGAATCGCCGCATTGATTCGATCGAATCCGATGCCGTGAGGGAACCGATCCATGCGCATCCAATCAACTGTGGATATGGATATGCAAGACCTGCTGCGTTTTAGTCGCGCGCCAACTAGGATGTGCGGCAGTCGGCTCGATAACCAGGGGAGGGATCGACGATGGCTGAGAAATCACGCGGCCCCGCGCTGACAGTCTTCGCGCTACTGTTCGTCCTGCTCGCGATATCCGACTTTGCCAAGCCGCTACAGCACAGCCCCGGCGTCGGCTTCGTCTATATGGGCGTCAGGCAGAGCGGCGCCGCCAACGCGATTATGGGACCGCTGTTCGGGTTCCTTCTCCTGGTCTACGCCTACGGCATTTGGACGATGCGCCGGTACGCACTGCCCGTCGCGTACATCTTTACAGCCTGGGTAATTGTAAACACGATTCTGTTCACGATTAAGAATCACGCAGTCGAGCACCCCTCTCTCCTCGTTGCGATTATCTCAACAGCAATTGGCATTGGCGTCCCGCTCGCGACGGCGATTATCCTGTCCCGCCGCCAGGCCGATCTCAGCTGAGATCCCGCGGACCCACGATGCCAACAAAATCGCGCGGCACCGCTCTGACGATCCTCGCGATCCTGCTCGCACTGATGGCGATCTCGGATTTCGGCAAGCCCTTCTCGCATCACCCCGGCGTCGGTTTCGTATTCTTCGGCACGCGCCTCTCCGGCCTCCTCAACATGGTCATCTCGCCGATTTTCGGAATCATGCTCGCCGTGTATGTGTGCGGAATCTTTGCGATGCGCAAATTTGCGCTGCCGCTGGGGATCTTCTACGCGGCGTACGTGATCGTCAACATGCCCCTGTTCATCCTGAAATACCACGGAACTGCGGTGATGCAGGAGCACTCGTGGGCCTACCTCGTCCCCTACCCTTTCGTCGCGATAGGAGTGTCGTCGGGCGCAGCCTGGTTGCTATACCGCCGCAAGGCCGACCTCGCATAAGCGCGCACTGGCTGCTTCTGCAATCCGGTGATGGCGCCCTACTTGGCGGCCTTACCGGTCCCCGACAGCGTCACCATCTGTGGCGGGCCGGTCACATTGTCATAGATCTTCAGGTTTCCACTCTGCTCCGTAGTGTCCGTCGGCTTGAAAGTTACCGACGCCTTGCAGCTCTTGCCGGGCGCGAGCGTTTTCTCGCATTCCGACTTGACCTCGAACATCGACGGCGCCGCGATCTCCATCTCGATCATCACCGGCACACCTGTTTTTTTCTTACCAGCGTTCTTGATCGTGACAGTCTCCGGCTTGCTAGTAGCTCCAACCGCCACCTTATTTCCGAATGCGATCAAACCGCGACTGATAACCGGAGCATCGATAATTGGAAGCGGAGTCGGCGTAGAAGTAGGTGTCGCGGATACCGTCGCAGTAGCCGTCGGAGTCGCCGTAGGTGTGCCGCCGGTTGCTGTGGCAGTCGCCGTCGGTGTCGCCGATGCGGTCGCCGTGGGCGTCGGCGCCGGCGACCCGCCGAATTGGAACACCGTGCCGAACCCATTCGCGCCGCCGTTCGTAGTGGTGCCGTAGAAGTTGCCGTTCGTGGCTTGGAGCAGGCCGGCTTCAGGATTTTGGCCGTCGGCGCAATTTGCCTGGCTGCAGAACGAGTAGCTGCTCAGCGTGCCGGACGGCGTGAGCTTGAACGCGGTGCCGTCGCTATTCGGGCCGCCGCCTGCGAATGTGGTGCCATAGAGGTTGCCGTCGCTGCCCAGGATAAGGCTCACAGGATTTTCGCCGTCGGCGCAATTGGCCTCGCTGCAGAACGAGTAAAGCGTGGTCAGCGTGCCGGAAGGCGTGAGCTTGTACACGGTGCCGCCGACATTCGAGCCGCCGCCGTCGGTGGCGCCATAGAAGTTGCCGTCACTGCCTTGGCTCAGGCCGACCGGAGTAAGGCCGTCGAGGCAAAAGAATGTCTTAGGGTCGACCACGCTGCAGAATGTGTAGAGGGTGGTCAGGCTGCCGGAAGGCGTGACCTTGAAAACCGTGCCTTCGCCCTCTGCGCCGCCGGACGTAGCGACGCCATAGAGGTTGCCGTCGAGGCCCATGATCAGGTTGGCAGGAGCGATGCCGTCGGCCGTATCGAACGCGTGGAGGGTGGTCAGCGTGCCGGAAGGCGCGAGCTTGAACACCGTGCCCGCGAAATTTGCGCCACCTTGATGGGTGGTGCCATAGAGGTTGCCGGCGCTATCTCGGACCACGCCGCCGGAAGGCTCCTGACCGTCGGTGCAATCAGTCTGGCTGCAGAACGAATAAAGGGTGGTCAGCGTGCCGGACGGCGTGAGCTCGAATACCGTTCCGCTATTATTCACGCCGCCGCCATCGGTGCCATAGAGGTTGCCGTCGCTGTCCTGGATCACCCCGGCTGTAGGAGCGGCGCCGTCAGTGCAACCGGGCTTGCTGCAGAACGAGTAAAGGGTGGTCAGCGTGCCGGAAGGCGTGAGCTTGAACACGGTGCCGGGCTCCCCCTGATTCGCGCCGCCGAGGACGGTGGTGCCATAGAAATTGCCGTCGATGCCTTGGATCAGTCCGGCTTGAGGACCCGCGCCGTCGATGCAGTCCACGTCGAACGATCGCTGGCTGCAGAACGAGTACAGCACCGATTCCGTCGGCGCCTGGGCCGTGACCGCACTGGCCGCGAGCAACAAGACGCAAATCATCGAGAAGATTCCAAGCCGTCTCAGGAGTTTCTGAATCGCAGTCACGCGTCCGAATCGGCAGCCCCTGAGTTCCGGACCCGGGGTGACTTTCGATCTTTTTGTGAGCATCGCTGCTCCCCCTCTGCGAAAGGTTAGCTCCTGATCAACTTGAGAGACGTAATTGCGCGCCTGCGCCGCTCAATGACACCCTAGAAATGAACCCCGACAAGCAGGTACGTTTTGACCCCTCCCGTCGGCAGATTTATAGGGCGACCCCACGCCGTAACGCAAGTTGAGGGGGCGTGTGCCGCCGCACCCAAAATCGCGAGCGCACCGATCCGTACTTTTCCCCAAGAGACGATTACCAGGCCGCAGTTTACCGCGGAGATGGCGCCGGCACCGATGCGCGAATGCATCTCGCGTCTGGCCACGGCCGGCGTTAGAATTGGCCGCAAGTCCCGGCGAGGTGCTCAGATGAAACGATCGCGTGACGGATCGATCATTGGACGACGCGAGTTCCTGAAGACAGGCGTGCTGGCTGGCGTGGGCGTATCGATCCTGCCGCTGGCGGGCGCCGCTCACGCATCGGTCGAGGCGGCTTCGCACGTCCGCCGGTACTCGACGCTCGGCCGCACCGGTCTCAAGATTTCCGACATCTCGTTCGGCGCGAGTCGCCTGACTTCCGGCAACGAAGACCTCGTCCGCCACGCATTCGATTCCGGCATCAACTACTTCGACTCGGCCGATACCTACACCGACGGCGAATCCGAGACCACGATCGGCAACGCGCTCAAGGGCAAGCGCGACAAGGTCTATCTGACTTCGAAGCAGATGGCGCAGGCCGACGACAAGCGCGATGCGATGATGGAGACGCTCGAAGGAAGCCTGCGCCGCCTGCAAACCGACCACGTCGACGTGTACTTCAACCATGCGGTCAACGATCCAGCGCGCCTGAAAAATCCCGAGTGGTACGAATTCGTCACGCAGGCGAAG
>JBAWCX010000518.1:0-2942 GCA_049590495.1 Binatus sp. (SeqCode) | reverse complement strand
GGCTGGCCCGTGCGATCACAGCCCTGGTAGGAGCAGGTGCGGCGCCTAGAGGTAGGAGGAGAGGACGGAAAGCTGCGGCCAAACCGGGCCCTACCAAGAGAAAGCGGCGCGGCGGTATCACCAAGGAAGGCAGGAAGCGGCTGTCGGAGCTTATGAAGAAGCGATGGGCCGAGCGCAGAAAGAAAGGAATGACCAAACTCAAATAGCGGAACGGCCGGATCGATAGCCGTCTTGAGAGCGCGGTTGATTCACGACTGCCGCGTCCGCACAATCTTCAGATGGCGAACACAGTACAGCACGCGTTCGATCTTGCGGCCGAGGACTACGACCGCGCGCGGCGTCGCCTGGTTCCGGGGTTCGACGACTTCTACCGGGCGGCTATCGATCTGATCCAGTTTCCGCGCGAGAGCAAGCTTAAGGTTCTCGATCTCGGCGCCGGCACGGGACTGATGGCGGCGTTCATCGCGTACAGTTTCCCGAATGCGCGAATCACGATGGTGGATATCTCGCACGAGATGCTCGAGCGCGCGCGTGCGCGTTTCGAATTGGCGGGCGAGCGCTTCCGCTTCGAAGTGTCCGACTACGGCGTCGATCCGATCCAGGAAAAGTACGATGTAGTCATCTCGGCGCTGTCGATTCATCACCTCAGCGACGACCAGAAGCGCTCGTTGTTCAATCGAATTTACGGCGCACTCAACGACGGCGGTGTATTCGTCAACGCCGAGCAGTTTCGCTGCGCGACGCCGGAGCGGCACAAGTTTCATCACCAACGATGGGTTACGCGGGTGCGCGAATTGGGTGTCGCCGATCGCGACTTGACGGCGGCACTGGAACGAATGAAGTTCGATCGCGCGGCGACGCTCGAGGATCAGCTCGAATGGCTGCGCGCGGCGGGTTTCCGCGATATCGACTGCGCCTACAAGAATCTGATCTTCGCCGTCTACTGCGGCATCAAGTGAGCGTCAGCCTTCGGTGCGGCTCAGCATGTGAATCGCATGATCGGCGGCGGCGAAAAATGCCGGGTCTGGATTCAACGCGTGCTCACGTAGACAAACCTCGGTGAATTTGATCGCGTGCTCATCGCCACATGCGATCGCACGCTCGACAAGTCGATCTTCGTCCCAGACTTTGGCCTCATCTATATCTATGCGCGAGAGGTCCGAGCGTGTGCCGAAAGTTGCGTACATGGCGGCCGCCGCTTGCCACGCGTATGCGAGCGCGGCGTGCACAGTTGTATCGCGCAGGTACGGAAGCATAGGGCGGATGGCGGACGGGCCGGTCACGGCGTGGACGAACGCGATAGTCGTATAGGTGTCATGGGCATTGGCGAGAAATACGCGCGCGAAAGTGGCAGCGAGGTCGGAAAGGAACGCGTGCGCGTCGACGGCGGGATCGACTGCGTCGAGCGTATGCTTGAAAGGCTCGAATGAGTCGAGTTGCGCAAGGGCGTCGGTGAGTGCGCCGAAGTTACCGCGGCGAATCCCGGGCGGAATCATCTGGACGCGAGCGATCGCGGATGACGGCATCGCGCGAGCAGGGCTATGTCGGTCAGCCGGCAGCGGCATGTACTCGGCGGCCCAATAGGCGAGACCGTCGGCCAGTTCGCGACGGCGCGCCGGAGTGTCTTCGAGAGCGAGCGCCCGAGTGGCGTGCCCGGTGCGAATGACGCCGTGCGTCGCGGCCGCCATCAGACCCGGCGCGAGGCGCGCGGCCCAGGTGTCGAGCACGTCGGGCCACGGGTGCTCTTCGACTTCGTTGCGGAAGAACTCGAACCAATCCTCGGTGCGGCGCAGGTCGCCGATCGCGGCGCGCCAATTGTCATTCGTGAGGCGCGCGACCCGCGCGCGACGCGGCGCGAGCGAGTGACGATAACGTTCGAACCACGGCGTCACGGCGTCCGCGCGCCGCATCGCACACATCGCTTCGATCGCCATCGGGGCGTGATTGGAGAAACCGTTGCTCAGGTCGGGACCCATCGGCGCCATGATTTCGAGCGTTTCATCGAGGGCGGAATAATCTGCGGGCTTCATTTTCTTGCCTCGTACGGACGCGCGTCATTATTCATCGAAGACGTGCTCGCCGCGATTCAAGCGCAGCGCTATCTGATAGGTCTGCGCCTGCGCTCGAACGGTTGGGGCGTGAGCGGCCAGGTAGCGCGTCGTCGCGATCAGCAAATGCGCGGCGGCGGGAGTTCCTTCGAGGATCGAATATTGGCGGATGGCGGCCTCGATGTCCTGGATCGTGTGGAAGTCGCGATCCTCGCGCAGAAGCGTGTTGCCGAGCGTGGCGAGCAACGCGTCGGCGTCGCCGTCAGCGCCGAGGTAGGACGCGACCAGAGCGCCAGCCTGATTCACCTGCTGCTGTCGATCGAGCAAAGCCGGCAACTCGGCGAGTCGATCGCCCGCGGGTTTTCCGTTGCCGTTAAGCTCCGGCAGCTTGGCCGCCGGCACGTTGAGAAATCGATCGAGATAGACGGTCATGGCGGCGTCGAAGATTCCGCGCACCAATTCTTCCGATTCGACGCGGCGCACCGACTGATGGACGGCGTTGGCGAACGTGAAGCTGTGATGAGCGGTATCCCAATCGCCAAACTCGTTGCTGGTGGCGAAGCGCGCGATGCGCAGCGACGCGGCATACGCGACGGCGCCGGCCAGGTCCGCTGGCGCGCAGCCTTCGCGCAGGGCGGCGAGCATCGCGTCGACGACAGCCTGAGGATCGTCGCCGAGGATTACCTCCACGAGGGCGTCACGACCGCCCCAGGAGCGGCCGACACGCTTGCCGAGGTTGAGTGCGTCGGGGATCGCTTCGAATGCGGTTTCCAAAATCGCGACCAGATCGATCGGATTGCGCCACGAGTTGGCTTCTTCCATTCGAGCGCCGGTCGCGTAGCCGCGTGCAAGGCTGGCGAGCACCGGCTCCGCGAGATCCCAGCCCGCGTGATC
>JBAWCX010000517.1:0-9487 GCA_049590495.1 Binatus sp. (SeqCode) | reverse complement strand
AGTCCCTGATCCCGCTTGTCCGTGACTGACTCGAGCCATAGGTAGTGCTCGGCGTCTGCCACCTGTTCGTCCAGTTCAGGAGATTCGAGAATAGCGAGGACCTGGCCTTTTTTGACCCGATCGCCCTTATCCACGCGAATCTCCTTCAGGTATCCCGCGATCTTGGCGTAGACCGGGGTTTCCTCATAACCCTGGATCGTAGCGGGAAGCGTCAGCCGGCGCTCGGCCGATGCAGTCTGGGGGTGACTCACGAGAACGTGAGGCCCTGCTTCCGCGACCTTGTCGAGTTCCGAGCGTTGCGCGCTGATAGCGTAGGTGCGCGACACTACGACGGCGGCGGCTGAGGTCAGAACCACGAACATTGCCACCAACCATCCAATAAGATGCCGACGATCTTTCTTCGAGAGATCTTTCTGGGAAAGTCTGGCTTCCATTCTATTCTCCTAAGATGGCCTTGGGCGCGAATTCCATGATTCTCGCGTCGCGTTCATTCTTCCCGATGTATTCACGACTGAAGATCGAGTAGACCGTGGGTACCACGAAAAGGGTCATCGCGGTCGCGAATAGGAGTCCGCCGATTACAGCGCGGCCTAAAGGCGCGTTCTGCTCGCCACCCTCGCCGAGCCCTAGTGCCATCGGCAGCATGCCCAGAATCATTGCGAGCGCGGTCATTATGATTGGGCGAAAGCGAATATGACCGGCCTGGATTGCGGCGCTCATCGGGTCTGAGAATTCTTTGCCTTCCTCGCGCAGCTCGTTGGCGAATGTAATCAACAAGTTGCCATTGGATACGCCTACACCGACGGCCATGATTGTTCCCATCAGCGATTCGACATTGATGGTCGTGCCGGTAGCTATCAGCGTCCACAGCACTCCCGCGAGCGCCCCAGGTATGGCCATGGTAATGATGAAAGGTTCCAGCCAGGACTGAAAATTGGCGACCATCAGCAGGTAGACCAGCACAATCGCCAGCAGGAGTCCCGCGCCAAGAGTTATGAAGGAACTCCGCATCGCCTGGCTCTCGCCGCGAATGACGATCTTCTGGTCAGCCGGTAACTTCCCAAGAGACGCGATCGCTTTCCCCACGTCCGAAGTCACGCTTCCCAGGTCGCGTCCCGATACGCTGGCGTTCACGTCCATGACTCGCTGCACCGTGTAATGGTCGATCACGGCTGGGTCCGCCGAGCGAGAGATTCTGGCGACATTGCCAAGGAGCTGAGGACTTTCGCCGATCGGCGCCGCAGACAGAGATCTAAGCGGAGTATTCGAAATAGCATCGATCGAGTTCAGTCTGTGTTGCGGCGTCTGAGCGATTACCGCATAGTTGACTCCCGTTTTCGGATCGACCCAGAAACTCGGCGCAAGCAGGGAATTGCCGCTGGTCGAGGTCAACAGACTCGAAGCCACATCCGATTCGGTTAACCCGAGCTCCAACGCCTTGGCACGATCGACATCGACCTTGAAAGATGGATAGTTGAGCGGTTCGGCAATCCTGAGATCGACGATTCCAGGAATGCGCTGCATCGCTGACTGCAGCCGACTGGCCAGCACATAGTCGGCGCTAAGGTCTGGCCCCGACACTTGTGCGTCGATGGGAGCGGACAGGCCGAAGGTCAGAACCTGGCTTACAATGTCCGCGGCCTGAAAGTAGGCTTGAACGCCGGGAAAATCGCGCGCGAGTTTGGCGCGAATCGTCTTCTCATAGAAGGCCGTCGGGCGATGTCTCGCCTTGAGCTCTATCATGATGTCCGCGTCCTGGTCGCCGACACTGTCGGTCGGGTAGTAGGCGAGAACGAAGGACTGCGGAGCCCCGATGTTGTCGCTGATACTTTGAAGCTGGTCGGCCGGAATTACGTTATGGATATCGCGATCGATCCTGGTGACCAGGTACGCCGTCGATTCGATACGGGTGCCAGTTGGAGCGCGGATGTGAAGCCGCATCAGTCCGGTGTCGACGCTCGGGAAGAAATCCTGGCCGACGACCCAGAAGAGCGGTAGCGAACCTGCGATCATCACAGCTACTGCCGTCAGGGCCAGCCGCCGATGTGCGATGAAAGCCGCCAAGGCGGAGCTGTATGCGTCCCTGATACGGTCGAAGCCGTGTTCGAATCCGGAGAGGAAGCGGCTTAGGAGGCCGGAAGGAGGAGCGGTCTCGGCGAAGTTGGGCAACAAATGGCTGGCCATCGCCGGTACCAGCGTTCTCGACAAGAGATAGGAGGTCAACATCGCGGCCACCACCGCCAGGGCCAGCGGTGGAAAGAGATAGCGAGCCACGCCAGACAGCATCACTACCGGAAAAAATACGACGCAGATCGAAAGCGTGCCGACTAATGTGGGCGTGGCGATCTGGTGAGCGCCTTCCAGAATCGCGGTGACCAGAGGCTTGCCGGGAGTGTGGTTTCGGTGAATATTCTCGACCTCCACGGTCGCATCGTCGACCAGCATCCCCACCGCGAGCGCAAGTCCTCCCAGCGTCATAGTGTTGATGGACTGCCCGAAAAGGTTCAGTGCTATGATGGAAGTTAGAATGGCCAGCGGAATTGAAGTTATGACGATAAGCATACTGCGCGCCGATCCCACGAAGATCAGCACCATTATTGCCACCAGCGTAGCGGCCGTTACTGCTTCCTGAAGCACATCCCACAAAGCCGCTTTCACAAAGACTGACTGATCGAAAGTGAGAGCTATTTTCAATCCTTTGGGGGCGACCGCCATAATGCCGGGCAAGCGAGCCTTAACCTCATCGACAACGGTTATCGTCGAGGCGGCGGCCTGCTTAATCACGAGCAGGTAGGTCGCGGGCCGCCCGTTAATCTGTACGGAGTTTGTCACGGGCTGGTGGGTATCGCTCACCGGCGCGATTTGTCCAAGCAGAACCGGCGTGCCATTCGCGACCTTCACCGGTAACTGGTTGAATTCCGGTACGGTATCCGGGCTCATGTTGATGTCGACGTCATAGGTATGCCCGCCAACACGTATCGTCCCGGAGGGGATCACAGGATTGGTCAATGAGAGTGCGTTGCCGATGTCCTGGGGCGACAACTGGTTGCCGTAGAGAGCGGCCTGATCCAGATTGACCATCACATTGCGCGGGACGCCGCCCAGTGGCTGCGGGCTGGAAAATCCCGGAATTGTGAACAGCGCGAGCCGGATGAAATTGAATCCGTAATCGTATAGCTGCTCCCCCGAAAGAACATCGCTATACACATTGAGTTGAGCTACCGGGACGTTGGAAGCGTTGTAGTAGATGATCTGCGGTGGTTCTGTTCCTCGCGGCAACTGATGAAGGATTTGGTTGGCAACCGCACTGACCTGCGCCATCGAGGAGCCCGGATCGGCATCGGGCTGAAAGTAAATCTTGACGATACCGATGCCCAGGAGCGACTCAGATTCCATATGTTCGACTGCGTTGACCGTGGTGGAGAGGGCGCGCTCGCTGATCGTCACTATCCGCCGCTCCATGTCGTACGGAGAGAGGCCAGGATAGTTCCAGACCATCATCACGACCGGCAGGTTAATCGCCGGAAAGATGTCGGTGTTCATGTATGCGAACGATAAGATGCCGAGTACGAGCATCAGCAGGGCCATCACCGCCACCGACAAGGGACGGCGCAGGGCGATGAGTACCAGCCACATCATGGGATCAGACTCCGTGGGTCGATGCGCGCGATGCCGGAAGCAGGTACGTCCGAGCGGTTCCACCAGCCGCCGCCCAGCGCTTGAAAGAGCGCCGCGGTGTCCGCATAACGGCTGGCCTCGGCCTGCACCAGGCTTATGATGGTCTGCTGATAAGAATTTTCCGCGACCAGCAATGATAGGTATGGAATATAACCCGCCTGGTACTGATCGCGCGCGAGCTTGAAGCTCTGTGAGGCCGAGCGTTCCGCGATTGCATCAGCCTTTAGAGCGTCGGCGTCGGTTTCGAGAGCATGCAGAGAGTCTGCTACGTTCTGGAATGCGACCAGGACTGTGTAGCGATACTCGGCGAGAGCTTGATTGTAAGCTTCGATCGCGGCGCGCCGGCGATGAAGAAGCGTGCCGCCCTCGAAGATCGGTTGTGCTACTCCGGCGGCGGCATTCCAGGCGAGCACCGCGGGATTGACTCCCTGTGCCGCGTAAATTCCCAGCCCGCCGCTGATCGTGAACTGTGGCAGCATGTTCGCAGTAGCGACCCCGACCTCCGCGCTCGCCACATGCAGGAGCGCCTGGTACTGGCGAACGTCGGGCCGTTGCTCGACGAGCTGCGACGGCAGACTCAGCGGCAGGTTCTGCGGTAACTGGAGTTCCGACAGGTCGAAATTCGCACCGACGTCCTCGCTGGGGAAGTGACCAGTCAGGAGTCTCAGCAGATCCCGCTCGATCTGCAATTGCTTGTTCAATGGCGGCAGAGTTGCCTCGGTCTGTGACAAGGTCGTTTGTTGCGCCGCAACATCTGCTTGCGAATCGCCGCCCAGCTCGAATTCGTTCTGGACGATGGAGAGCTGATCGCGCTCATCGTTAATCAGCCGCTGTGTCGCCGAGATCTGACCGCGGAGCGAAGCCTCTTGAATCGCGGCGGTGACGACGTCCGCAGTGAGAGTCAAGTAAGTAGCTTCCACCTGAAATTGCTGGTACTCCGACTGCGCCTTGGCCGCTTCCACCTGCCGCCGGATTCCGCCGAACACGTCCAGCGTGTAGGACACATTGACCCCGACGTTGAGGAGGTTGAAAGGTGCGCTGATCCCTTCGGGCACTCCCGTTTTGTAGAAGAGTCGCCGCTCACGGATGCCGCTCACACCGGCAGTGACGCTTGGATAAAGGTAACCCTGCTCGGCGAAGGCGTTTTCATTCGCCTCACGCAAGGCGGCCTGAGCAGCCGCGAGATTGGGATTCGCCTTCAGGGCGTGATCGATGAGCTGGTCCAATTGAGCCGAATGAAAAAGAGTCCACCACTGCCCAGGGATGTCTCCGCCGGCTTGCAGAGTTTGCGGATTCCCGCCGATCGCGTCGGCGGAAGCCGTGTGAGCGGGAAGAGGCTCCGCTGTGTAACCGTTGACCGCTGGAGCGGCTACCGGTTTGAAATTTGGCCCCGCCATGCAGCCAGACACGGCGGCAGCCAATAGAAAGCCGCAAATTGCGCTGGAAATGCACGTAAGTAGATGCATTCGGGCCCTCTCTTCGCAACCACTCGACAGAAAACTGCCCTCTTCCTCCGGTTCGACAGGCGTGAAAAGTGACCGCTCAAAACCGTGAGATTCAGGGGGGTAGTGTCCCAGTTTGAGCGGACATGCGGCGCATCAGAGAATTGCGCCGCAATAGGTCCCCCACCCTGACCCTCCCCCCACGAACGGGGGAGGGAAGCGGAGACAGACTCAGGGGTTGTATTAGGGCACTAGCGACGGGAAGGCTTGGGTTGACCGGGGCCGAGGCTCAAGGTTTGGCGGCAGCGAGCATCACCTCGTCGGCGTCTCGGAGAAGCACGTCGATGGACTCGAAACCGGCGTCTTTCAAAACCCGGACCCAACCCGATACCGGCATGTGGTCGCTTATCAAGTTCGGATCGCGCGAGCCCAGGAGCTTCGTGTGATCGTAACCTAGAATTTCGTTCGCCCGGCTCCAGAACCGTTGCCAGTTCTCCCGGCTGTAGCGGCTCGGCTGCCGCGACTTCCATTCGGCGAATCCGGCGGCGAAAGTCGTCTCGCTGCAGGCGGGCTCGACGAACAGAAACGCACCGCCGGGGCGGAGCAGACGGGACACATCCTTGCATAGTTCAGAGACGCGTCGCGCGTCGAGCCAATGAAGTGCGTTCGCGGTCGCGACCACATCGTAGCCGGGTTCCAAGTCCTCGTACCAATCAGCGTCCCACAAGTCGCGTACGAAACTCTGACCTGAAACGCCTTCGCGCCGATTCGTCGATAAGCATATCGAGATCAGAAAGACGTCGCGGTCGAGGCAATCGATCTGCGACTTTGGATAACGCGCGCGAACGGCTCGCCCGACGTCCCCAGGACCGCAACACAAATCCAGGACACGAAGAGTCGCGTCTTTGGAAAAAAGAATCGCTGCCGCCATCAGGTCGAGGTCACGGCGCTTCTCGGCGCCTTGCTCGGTCCGCCACAAGTCCAACAACTCGTCGAGATTCTCATTGCTGAGCTTCTTCTCGATCTGACTCTGCGTAAGCGACATCGAAACACCGTTCCTTAGCTGGTCTTTCTCCCACGCATCGCAGTCCACGGCGCTTCCAACCGATCCCTTAACCGCGCTGCCCGCGCAAAGGTTACGAACTGGACTCGTCGCGAATGCGCTTGAGCAAGAAGCCAGAGAATCAGAAGTAAAAGATTTAAGACATGCGCCGCACCGGACAATTACGCCGCAATCGGTCCCCCACCCTGACCCTCCGCCCGACGAACGTGGGAGGGAGGTTGGAGACAGACTCGGGGGTTGCCGGATGCCGGGTTGCGGCAGATAATGCGATGCGATTTACGTTCGCCAGAAATTCGCTCGGAAGGCCTGGGAGACACTTCAGATGCCACGAGAGACGCGAAGCGCTGGCTTAACTGGTATCGGCAACGCGGCGCCGAGAGTTCGCGTCGTACAAAAAGGGGTGTTCCGCAAAGAGGGCGAGTATTGGACTGTAGCCAGCGCTGGGAAATCTTTTCGTCTAAAAGAAACTAAGGGGCTCGGATACGTAGCCCATCTGCTGCGCCATCCCGGCACCGAATTTCACGTGCTCGATCTGGCGGGTGGAATCGCGGGCCACCGTGAGGACGACGAACCCGGCCAGGCTCAGAGTCTGCCTCGCGGGGATCAGGAACTCGAAAAGGCGGGCATTCATATTGGCAGTCTGGGTGATGCGGGCGAGATGCTCGACGAGCAAGCCAAGTCCGCTTATCGGCAGCGGCTTTCCGATCTACGCGAAGAACTGGAAGAAGCCAAGGAGCAGGGAAACGTCGAGCGCGCAGAGCAGGCAGAACAGGAGATCGATGCACTGACTTCGGAACTCTCACGCGCCGTCGGACTCGGAGGACGCGATCGGCGGGCGATATCAGCTTCGGAACGAGCGCGGCAGACCATCAGCAAGACGGTCAAATTGGTGTTGGAGAGAATCACCCAAAACGATGCCGCGCTCGGAGATATACTCGCGCGGTGCGTCAAGACGGGAACCTTCTGCTCTTACCAGCCCGATCCGTATTTCCCGATAGAGTGGGAATTCGGCGCGACGATTGCCGAGCAGCAAGTCCAGCCGATTCCAGGCGCCGAAACCGCTCCGGCGCGTGCCGATCGTTCGCAAGCCTTGCCGCCGGTCCTCGGGACTTCGCCATTCTCGCTCGCGGAGCGAACCGCGTTCGTGGGACGGGAATCTGAAAGCATCGCGATTCGCGCCGCGATCGATCGTGCACGGAGCGGCAAGGGATCTCTGGTCATGCTCTGGGACGGACCGGGCGTGGGAAAGACCCGCCTGGCGATGGAGATGGCGGAGTACGCGTCGGGTCTTGGCTTCCGATGCGGCGTCGGTCACTGCTACGAAAGAGAAGAACCTTTTCCATACCTCCCGTTCGCCGAGATCCTCGAAAGCAATCTGGCGCGGGCGGCGAGCCTCGATGACTTTCGCCTGCGGATGGGAGACAACGCGGCCGAGTTGGCACAAATCGCTCCAGCCCTTCGACGGGTTTTTCCCGATATACCGGAATCGCTGGAGCTGCCGCCGACGCAGAAGCGCCGCTATCTTTTCCAAAGCCTATCCGAGTCGCTGGGGCGCGCGGCGCGGATGCGTCCGCAGATGTACATACTCGAGGACCTTCACTGGGCCGACGAAGCCACGCTGGGCCTGCTGATTCATCTGGCCAATCGCATCGTCCAGCTCCCGGTTGTACTTCTCGGGACCTATCGCAGCGAATATTCGGATACCAATCCTGCGTTGGTTAGGTCTCTGGAAGAGCTGATTCGGTTGGGCGTCCGTCCGCAAAGGCTCGGCGGTCTGGCCAAAGACGGCGTCGCGCAGATGTTACATGAGCTAAGCCAGCAGCGGGTGCCCGAAAGCCTCGTGAGTCTCATCTACGAGGAGAGTCAGGGATACCCATTCTTCGTCGAGGAGGTGTATCGGCATCTGATCGAGGAGGGGAAGGTCTTCGATGAGGCCGGCCAATTCCGCAAGGACATCGAGATCGACGAGAGGGACGTGCCTGAAAACGTGAGGTTGATCATCGGCCGCCGTCTCGAACGGCTTGACGAGCGTGAAATGCGGGCGCTGGCGGCGGCCGCGGTGATCGGCCGCAGCTTCAGCTTTCAGCTTCTGAGTTGGATCAGCCAGATCGATCTCGACGAGCTCTTCAACGCCATCGAGAAGGCGCAGCAGATGCGAATAATCGTCCCGAGCGCCGAGGGACCCGAGATGCCCTTTACCTTCGCCCATGAGCTGGTGCGGCAAACGCTGCTTGGCGGCATTTCAGTTCCGCGCCGGGAACAATTGCACGCGAGCGTCGCCGCGGCGATTGAGCGGCTCTATCCCGACGCGATCAAGGAGCGCGCCGGCGAGATAGCCAATCATCTCATCAAGGCAGGATCGTTTGCTGACGAGCAAAAGCTGGTCCGGAATTTGACGATCGCAGGCAACAGCGCACTCGACGCCGCCGCATTTGAGGAGGCGCGGTCCAGCTTCCGGTCCGCACTGTCGCATCAAGCCGCCATCGGCGCGAAAGAAAGGGCCGAGCTTTTGGCCCGGCTCGCGATTGCAGAGTCTGGTCTTGAACAATGGGAGACGGCATTTGCGAATTTACGTGAATCCCTGGAGCTCTACATTGAAGTCGGCGACCGCGACCTGATCGGAAAGAGCTTCAGCGATTTGACTGACGCTCTCATCCTGGCCGGCCGCTTCCAGCAAGTAATCGAGACGGCTCGTCGCGGCCTCGCTTACCTTGGGGGAGACGTTAGCATTGCGCGCGTGCGTCTTCTCGATGGATTAAGCCAGGCCCTGGCGTGGGCCGAGGGTTATGAGCCAGCACACGAGGCACTGAACGAAGCGCTGACACTCGCCTCGCAGCTGGAAGATTCGAAGCTGGTGGCCAGAGTCGTTGGTGTTCGATCAATACTCAATTTCCACTTCTTTCGACTCCGGGAGGCTGTTGAGGACGGGTTCCAGTGCGAACAGATGGGCGGTTCAGACGTGCCTGCGTGGCAGCGTGCCGTCCAGCTGCGAGCGCTGTACCCGTCGCTCGTCTATCTTGGACGCACCGAAGAGGCAGCGAGGGTCGCAAAGGAATGGGAACCTTTCACCAGGAAGACCGGCCAATCGTTCCCGATCGTGCTAGCCCGCACGATTAACGTATGGGCGGAATTTTGTAAGGCACCGGATCTCGCCAGGCTCGAAACCAATCTCCAGGAAGTGTTGAGCACTTACCAAACCGCGCAGTTCGGGTTTTGGGTAGTTATCTCGGAGGCGCAACTGAGTCTGGTCGATTTCTATCGCGGAAACTGGACAGGTGCTCTATTGCATGCACAGGCCTCGTGC
>JBAWCX010000516.1:0-8667 GCA_049590495.1 Binatus sp. (SeqCode) | reverse complement strand
CGATGAACCATCAAGCGCGTCGGCACCGCGGCTGTCGTACCGAGCAGCCGCGACGAGCCCGCGTCGAACACAAACGACTCGATGCCGGCGTCGCTCAGGTAGTCATGCGCCATCCGGACCGGCGTCGGATCGATGCTGGCGAAGATTTCTTCGAGCTCGGATGGATCGGGCAGTTCCTTTGTGGTCATCGCTTCTCTTTTTTCCCCTCCCCTGAAGGGAGAGGGGCCAGGGGAGAGGTTAATTTGCCGAGCTCGTCGCCGACCTAATCCCCTTCACCCGATTGTAGATGAGGGCGGCGCCGCCGACTAGCAACAGTATCGCGATCAGTGCGTCGAAGCGATGAAAATACGGCGCGAGATCCTTCCAATGCTGCCCGAGTTTCATCCCGCCATACGCCAGCGCCAGACACCATAGGTATGACCCGAGCAGCGTGTAGATGGTGAACGGCACCAGTTTCATCCGCGACACGCCCGCGGGAAACGCGATGAAGGTGCGCACCACCGGCAGCATGCGGCTCCAGAAGACGGCGTGCGAGCCCCAACGGTTGAAAAACCGGTCAGCGGTTTCGAGTTCGTGTTCCCCGATGAGCACGTAGCGTCCGTAACGCTCGATGAAAGGACGGCCGCCGTACGAGCCGACGAAATACGCGACGTACGAGCCGAGCAGGCATCCGACCGCGCCCGCTATCGCAACCATGTTCAGACCGAAGCGTCCCGTCGCGACCAGGTAGCCCGAGAACGGCATGATGATTTCCGACGGCAGCGGGATGCATGCGCTCTCGATCGCCATCATGAGGACGACGCCGCCGTAGCCGAGCGCGGAGATAGTCGCGATGACGAATGCCGAGAGTCCGGAAATTAGCTTGTCGAGCATTTCGGACAGAGTGCCATGTCACCGCGTCGGTTGCGAGAACGAAGTGCAAATATTGTTTTCGGCTGTCAGACGATTGGAGCGCAGAAGAACGGGGAGCGCCGCCCCTTTCGTCACTTTACCGGCTTAAACGCTGATGCGACTTTTAGAAAGCGGATTCAGTTGTACCGAAATCCGGGGGCGGCCGGGCTATGCGGTAATGCCGACATCCTCCAGATACCGACGCATGGCCGTCACCTCGCCGGACGATACGATCGCTCCGACATAGCCGTCCGGCCGGACCAGCACCCAGTCGCCCGCCGAGAGGCCGTAGGCATCGCGAACGTAGCCTCTCTCGTCGACGATGTCTCCGCGCACGCCAACCGTGTGGATGTGCAAGTCGCGGCGCGGCGCGATCGCCTCGCGGTCGACCTGGTAGCCGAGCAAAGTCCAGTGCGGACCCTGGAAGAGTTTGAAGAGCCGCGTGGGTTGGCCCGCCGCGCCGCTGATACGAGCGTCCGGGGCGCGATCGCCCGCCATCACGCATTCCGGGGAGCGCGCCGGTTTGTTGAGCGACAGGCTCGATTCGGGATAACCCAGATCGAGCTGATGCGTCTCGCGGCCGCGACGCCTGCCAGCACGACTACCCGCGGCTTGCAGCAGTTTGGTCGACAGGCCGAGCATCTCCGCCGCGATCGGGCGCCGTTCTTCCTCGTATGTCGCCAACAGTTTCTCCGGCGCGCCGTTGATAACGGCCGCGAGCTTCCAGCCGAGATTGTACGAGTCCTGCACGCTGGTATTGAGACCCTGGCCTCCTGTCGGCGGATGGATATGAGCGGCGTCGCCGCCAATCAAGACGCGGCCCACCTGGTATCTGTCGGCCATGCGCGCGTTCATGTCATAGGCGGAACCCCACAGGACCTCGCGGATCACGATTTCCTTTCGACCGGTGCGCGCGGCCGCCCATGCGGTCAGTCCCTCGGGGGAGAGATCGATATCGCCCTCCATCGGAATCGGCGCCTGCAACTGGAACATGTCGGTTCCGCGCAGCGGGCAGAATGACGTCTGCTTCTCCATCGAGCCTTCGTTGAACCGATGCCAGGCGTCCGTGCCGAGGCCTTCCAGCCGAACGTCCGCGACCACGGCCCGGACGCCCAGGGTCTTGCCAGGGAATTCGATGTTCAGCGCGTGCCGCACATAGCTCTTGCCGCCGTCCATACCGACGAGATAGCGGACCCGCAGGGTTTCTTCGCCATCCGCGCTCTTAACATGAGCCGTCACGCCTTCGGCATCCTGCTCGAAAGCGGTCAGCTCGCAGCCGAAATGCGGACGGTGCCCGAGTTCCGCGAGGCGTTCGCGCAGCACCGCCTCGGTCAGGAATTGCGGCACCATCAGCGGGATGAGATAGGGCTCGTCCGGCGTGGCCGCATGTGGTTCCATCACCGGCGAGTCTTCATAAGTGCCGTCCTCCCGATATTCGCGCTGGGGCGGATAGGTTCCGCCGACGGCCACGAGCCTGTCGATGACGCCGAGATCCTCGAATACTTCCTGACTGCGCGGCTGTATTCCTTTGCCGCGCGAGCCCGCGAACGGGCTGGGCAGCTTGTCGATCAGCCGAAACGCGACGTTGCGGCGTGCCAAATCGATAGCGAGCGTCAATCCGGCGGCCCCGGCACCGGCGATGAGAACATCGGTCGTGAACTGCTGTTTCATCCGGGAACTCCTGCACTGCGATACAATTATGTGTATTATACGCATAATGTCGCGCAAGCAATCAATCGGAAACCGGCCCGCTAAATCCATCAGCAAAGAGGTTCGCCAACTGCACCACAGCCTCATCGATTTGATTGGGATGATGAACCGGCCGCAGCGCGACACGGCGCTTATCCGGGAAGCCGGCATCGTTCTGGACCGGGCGCTGTTTCCGCTCCTGGTGGGTATAGAGCGAAAGGGGCCGATCGGCGTGGGCGAACTGGCCGACGGCGTGGGGCGGGATTACACGACCGTCAGCCGCCAGGTGGCAAAGCTCGAAAGCCTAAGGCTGGTCTCTCGCCGCCCATCCAAAGGCGACAAGCGGGTGCACGAAGCGACGATCACGGCGAAAGGGCGCGCGATGACGAAGGCTCTGGACACCGCGCGCGAACGCATCGCGTCGACGCTGCTCGCTGACTGGAGCAAGCAAGACCTCCAGGATCTTGCCCGCCTGATGCGCAGATTTGCGGACGATCTTCTCGCCTGGCGCACTTGAAATTTTGTTGCTGGTGCCCGACGTGAAACGGGGGCTCTTCACCAAGTGGAATGGGGACCGGGGAGGTACGGAAAAGCTTGCTTTCGCCTTGGACATGAAATGAGAAATGTCGCATACTGTATATATGTTGAACGCGAACGTCGCTAACCAGTCGAGGTTACATCGATGGCAAACAACACGCTGACCATTACCGACAATCGGAACGGGAAGAAATATGAGCTGCCCATAGAGGAAGGGGACGTAATTCGGGCGGCGGATTTGCGGCAGATCAAAGTTGGCAAAGATGATTTTGGGCTGATGTCTTACGACCCGGCGTTTACTAACACTGCGTCGTGCCGCAGCCGCATCACGTTTATCGACGGCGACAAGGGAATCCTGCGTTATCGCGGATATCCGATCGAGGAGCTCGCGGAGAAGAGCAATTATCTCGAGACCGCGTATTTGATCGTCAAGGGGGAGCTGCCGGACCGGGCTCACTACGAGCGCTGGGAGAACAACATCAAGATTCACACTATGGTCCATGAGAATATCAAGAAGTTCATGGAGGGGTACCGCTACGACGCGCATCCGATGGGGATGCTGCTCGGGACGGTGGGCGCGCTGTCGACGTTTTATCCGGACGCGAACGAGATTCACGACCTCGAATCGCGCCGACTGCAGACGCGCCGGCTCATCGGCAAGATGCCGACGCTGGCGGCGTTCGCGTTTCGGCATACGCGGGGGCTGCCGTACGTCTATCCCGACAACGAGCTCAGCTACACCGGCAACCTGCTCTCGATGCTGTTCAAAATGACCGAGCTCACGTACAAGCCGGACCCGGTGCTCGAACGCGCGCTCGACGTGCTGTTCATCCTGCACGCCGATCACGAGCAGAACTGCTCCGCCAACGCGATGCGCGCGGTGGGAAGCTCGCAGCCCGATCCGTATGCGTGTGCGGCGGCGGCGGTCGCCGCGCTCTACGGCCCGCTCCATGGCGGCGCGAACGAAGCCGCAATCCGGATGCTCATGGAAATCGGTTCGGTGTCGAATATTCCCGCGATGATCAGGAAAGTGAAGGAGGGCGAGCGCCGGTTGATGGGCTTTGGCCATCGAGTGTACAAGAACTACGATCCGCGTGCGAAAATTCTGAAAGAGATGGCGGCGCAGGTGTTCGAGGTGACCGGGCGCAATCCGCTGATCGACATCGCGATCGAGTTGGAGCGAATCGCGCTGCAGGACGACTATTTCATCTCGCACAAGTTGTATCCCAACGTGGATTTCTATTCGGGGATAATCTACCAGGCGATGGGGTTCCCGATGACGATGTTCCCGGTGCTGTTCGCGATTCCGCGGACTTCGGGATGGATGGCGCAATGGGCGGAGATGGTGCGCGACAGCGAACAGAAGATCGCGCGGCCGCGCCAGGTTTACGTCGGCGAGGGGCTGCGGCATTATACTGCGCTGAATTCGCGACCGGTGCCGACGCAGCGCGAAGACGCGGTGAGCGAAGCAATCTAACGGCAGTTAGATAGAATCAGAAGCCGCTGGCGGCTGCTGTTGGCAGTTGTTCAATCCCTAGCTTGGCTTAGGACGCAAATCCCTGCTATTAGTAGTGATGGCATCTGAACGAAGTTCAGGGGTGCTTAATCATCAAGGAGGCGGTGTTGCGATGGGCAAGAATGGCGGCGAACCAACCGACACTATCTTGACACTGGAAGAGGCGCTCAAGCGCTTCAAGCGCAAGAGGAGTGAAGAGGTCGCAGAGTCCAGGGTCGAGAGCGCGGCGGGCTCCAATGTGCTCCATGCTGACTTTTCGGCCACGGTCAGAATTGAGGGCGAGCAGGTCGCGGTAGGCGACCTCGAGGCGGCAGATGACAGCGCGAGTGTTTCCGCTCAGCGCGACGAGGCGAACGCCGGGATGCCGGCGAGCGATGATCTCGTCGCGATGATCGAAGGCATTCCGCGCACGCTCGAACAGCTCGAGCTGCTGGCGGCCGCCGAGAAAGCCTACGCGCAAGATTTTCCCGACGATGCGCAGGTGGATGCCGAGGTCGAAGAGGACGATTCGGACGCTGGCGAAGTGGACGTGATGGCACTCGCGGCTCGTCATTCCATGGTCCGCGACTACGCGTTCACGGCGATGGGCACCGCACTGATGGTGTTGGTCGCGTTCATGGTGACGCGCGTGCCGATCGTCAACGAGCGGCCAAATCTGGTGGCGCAGAGTATCGCGACGCCGGCGCCGCTGAAAGTGTCGTCGCTGATCAGCACCGCCGACCTGATCACGAATCTGGTCATGGTACCGGACGTTGACGCACAATTCGCCTCGTCGGGCATGCCGAGGCTCAAGACTGAGGAGCTGGAGGCGCGAATCAAGGACACGCTCAAGGTGCGCGCCTTCACCGACATCGGCGTGTCGGTCTCGAGCATGGGCGACGCGTACCTGGCGGGCGAAGTTTACAGTTTGAATGAGGCGCGCAAGATCTCGCAGATCGTGCACCGGGTGAACGGCGTGAATCAGGTTCATTTTCTGCATCCCGACGTTCAACCGGCGGACCGCCCCGCGTACTTCGGCGTGACGACGGCGTTTGCGCCCGAGGTCTGGGGAGCGAAAGTGCGTGCCGTGTTCATCGGGTCGCCGGCGGACAAGGCGGGGATCAAGCCGGGCGATGTGATCAGCGAGTTTGACGGCAAGACCGTCCCCGACGGTAAAACACTTGACGATATAATCGCGCAGTATTCTCCCGGGCAGCGCGTGCAATTCCGCGTATGGCACGACGGCCAGCCCGAGTACCTGGTGGCGCGCATGAGCGAGTTGACGACGGTGGCGAGCCGGTAATCGAGCGGGCTTAGCGACGGTGATTCAGGGGCGGTTCATCGAACCGCCCCTTTTTTTGTCAGCATACATTCGACGGAATAAATTCCGTCCTACTGTTATGTCACGCCCGCGGAGCGAAGCGCGGCTTGCGCTTCTCGAGAAATGCGCGCGCACCTTCTTCGATGTAGCCCGCGCAAACGCATAGCACTTGGTTGCGATCCTCGATGGCGAGCGCCTGCTCGAGGCTGCCGGCGTCGATGTTTATCGAGAGACATTCCTTGGTGAGGCGCAATCCCAGCGGCGAAGTCTCGGTCATCTCGAGTGCCAGCTTGGCCGCCGCCGCATCAAGCTCCGCGTCCGGCATCAGCTCTGATACCAGGCCGGTCGCGAATGCACGTTGTGCGTTGATGAAGCGTCCCGTCAGCATCAGCTCGGACGCGACCGAACTGCCGACGGCGCGCGGCAGAAAATAGCTGACGCCCATGTCGCACGCGCTCAGCCCGATGCGAATGAAGGCGGCGTTGAAGCGCGCAGACTCTCCTGCGATGCGCACGTCGCAAGCCAGCGCGAGCGCGAAGCCGCCGCCCGCGGCAGGTCCGCGAATCGCCGCGATGAACGGCTGCGGAGCGCGGCGAATCGCGACGACCAGGTCGCTCATCCGGCGCTGGCTTTCGACAGTGTCGGTGGTGTTGGCGCCCAGGCCGGTGCCGCCGCGGTTCTGTTCCTTCAGATCGAGTCCGGCGCAAAAGGCGCGGCCCGCACCCTTCATCACGACCACGCGCGTCTCGGTGTGTGTCGGCAGCCGATGCAGGAAGTCCTCGAGCTCCGCGACCATTTGCGCACTGAGCGCGTTTAGATTGTGGGGACGGTTTAGGGTCAGCCACGCCACCGCGCCGTCATTTTTGATGTCTATAGCCTCGTATTTCATTTTAGAATCGTCTCCCTGATGCGCAGCTTTGAGTTCTTCTGCCCATCTTTCGCTAACCATAAGGTAACATGACGCACATCCGCTAAGCTTCACAACCTCTGTCGGGCGCACATTACTTACTATTGACTTAACCGTGGCACGGTTAGAGGCTGGGAAGTGAGCTTTTGTGCGGCATTGAGCGATAAGGCTCGTTAAAGGGGAATTGATCGATCTCCCGGATGGGAGGCTTGCAAACAAAATGGCATCGCCGGAAGAAATTCTCACCATCTCGGAATTGTCGACGCACCTTCGCGTCCATCCGACCACGATTTACCGCTTGCTGCGCGAAGGACGCATACCCGGCTTCCGCGTCGGCAGCGCGTGGCGATTCAGCCGCGCGGCGATCGAAGTGTGGGAGCACGGGCAGGTCGGTCCAATCGACGCGGACTCTGCGACCACGCGCAAAGCCAAAGGCCGCAAGCCTCGCAAGTAAGCAGTCCCTCAACATAGCACGCTCCCTGCCGCCGCTTCATGTTGCTCGAAGCGCGCGCACGCCCGCGCCGTTTGACGAGGGCGCCTTCAACCTAGTAGCTAACCCTCAAAGCACGTTGCGGAGAGTTTTGCGCCGATGCCTACGCAGACGAAATATACTGACGTTAAAGGATACGCGACTTACTACTACTATAGCGGCGCTACCACGCTGCCTGACGTGGTGCCGGACTTCTCGCGCGGGCGCAAGATTCTGTTCGTGCACGGCGCGGGCTCGAACGGCCACACCTGGCATCGGCAGATCGAGGCGTTCGGCGGCAAGCACAGTCCGATCGCGCTTGATTTGCCGGGACACGGGCGCTCGGCAGGCGTCGAGGGGTTGCGCACCGTTGAGGACTACGCGGACTTCGTCGCGGCGTTCCTCGACGCGTTGAAGATCAAATCGGCGGTGATTTTGGGACACTCGATGGGCGGCGCGATTGCGATGGATCTCGGGCTGCGGCACTCGGCGCGCGTCGAGGCGCTGATCCTCAGTTGCACGGCGGCTAAGTTCAACCTTACGCCGGACCGAATCGAAGGATTGCGCGCAATCACGATGGGGCGGGCGCCGCAGGCCTTCAACACCGACGGGTACTCGCCCAAGACGGCCAAGGAAAATTTCGATGTCGTCCGCGAAGGGTGGATGGAGCAAATCAAGACCGATCCGCGGGTGCGGTACACGGATATTCTCGCGTGCTCGCAGGTCGATTTGCGCGACGCGATCGGAAAGATCGACAAACCGACGCTGGTGATCGCCGGCGCCGACGACAAGGGCACGACGCCTGCCGATGCGGAATTTATCGCGGGCAAAATTCGCGGCGCGACCGCCCGGATTGTCGCGGACGCCGGTCATTATATCCCGCGCGAGCGTCCGGACGAGTACAACGCCGCGATCGAACAGTTCGTTTCCTCGTTGCCGAACTGAAGCAGGAATTCGAGATGAGTTTAAGCCGCAAGACCGCAGTGGCCGGAGTGTTTGAGCATCCTACGCGCTTTGCGCCGGACAAAAGTCTGTTTCAGATAATGGCAGAGAGCGTGCGTGGCGCGCTGGACGACGCCGGGTTGACGATCAAGGACGTCAACGGTTTGTGCACGACCGGAATCGGAATGAGCGGGATGGGAATCGTCGGCTTCTGCGACTACCTGAACCTGACGCCGAACTTTGTCGACTCGACCTCGATCGGCGGGTCGTCGTTCGTGGCACACACCGCGCACGCGGCCGCCGCCATTCATGCCGGGATGTGCGACGTATGCGTGGTCGTTTACGGCTCGACGGCGGCGTCGTCGCGGTTTGCGATCGGCACCGGCGGCGGGGGAGGCGGCGGCAGCGGCGATCCG
>JBAWCX010000515.1:0-1768 GCA_049590495.1 Binatus sp. (SeqCode) | reverse complement strand
CGATCATCCTGACCGCGCTGTGCCGCGAGGCGGTACTGGCGCTCGCGGACGCGTCGCCTCAGGCGGTCGCGCGCGAAGCGATCGCCGAGATGATCGACGCGACCGGCGCGGAGGCGGGAATAATTCTCGTCGATCGCCGCGGCAGAATCGGTTACGCGCACAACGCCGCCTCGATGCAGGTGGCGAGATACGATCCCGCCGGCGGACTGCAGCATCTGTGGCTCGAGCCGGTCGCGACGGCCCGCCGTCCGTGACTCTCGAGCATCTCGAAACTCCCGCGCCAGCGAGTCGCGTCGCGTTCCTGCGCCCTGCGATGCTTGCGATTGCCGCGATGTTCGCTTTCGTCGTTCTCACGCAGGGAATCAGCGCGCCGTTTCAAAAGGACGCGGAGCCGCAGTCGGCCGAGTGGATTCAAAGCATCGTGCGCGACGGGCACTGGCTGATACCGAGCGACGCCTACGGCTTCAGCGATCGCAAACCGCCGCTTTTCTATTGGCTGTCGGCGCTCGTCGCGAAATCCACCGGCGGCACCGTCGACGAAGTCCGCGCGCGCGCAGTGTCCGTAGTGGCAGGCACTGCGCTCGCAGTTGCGGTACTCGCGTGGACGGTTGCCAACGTCGGCGCGTCCGAAGGATGGCTCGCGTTTCTGTTGATGCTTGGCACCTATGGATTCGCGTCGCGCGCGACCGAAGCGCTCACCGACATGCTGCTCACGGTTCTGCTCTTCGCCGCGTACGCGGCGATTTATCCGCTGCTCGACGACTTGACGTCGTCACCAGGCTCTTCGCGCAGGACAATGTTTGTGGGCGTGATACTCGGACTCGGAGTCTTGGCCAAGGGACCGGTCGCAATCGTGCTGTGCGCGCTCGCCGCGTCGATCTACCTGCTGATCGAGCGCCGCAATCCGATCGCGATGTTGCGTCAGCGATGGCCGTGGCAGGTCGTCGCGATTGCAGTCGCAATCGGCGCGGTCTGGTACGTACCGGCGGCGATCGTCGGCGGACACAAAATCCTGAGGATCATCTTCGCGGAGAATTTCGGGCACTTCATGCCGGCGCGGCTCGGCGGAACGGGAGAAAGTTATCGTCCCTTCTATTTTATCGCCGCGCGCCTGCTGGGCGGCGCTTTCCCGATGACGCTGCTGATCCTGCCGGCCGCTCTCGCCTTCTACACCGGCGAGGTCGCGGCCGAGAAACGGCCAACAGTGATCTACCAGGTGAGCATGTCGCTCGCGGTGCTGCTGTTCTTCTCGATCGCAAGCGTCAAGCGCGACGACTACATCCTGCCCGCGCTACCCGGAATCGCGATTCTGTGCGCGTCGGTGTTCGCGCTGAGTATGCGCGCGGCCGCGTCAAAGCTGCGCGACGTGATTGTTGCACTATTCGTGCTGGTCTCAGTATTGGCATTTCTTTTCTTAATGTTCGTCCCGATTTCCACTCCACACATGAATCTCCAGTCGAGCGACTCGGCTTACTTCTCGATCTTCCTTCACAACACCAAAACCATACGGGGGCCGTTTCTCGAATTGGCCGTTGCGTGGCTGGTTGCGCTTGGGATCGAGATATTTGCGCTGGTCCGGCGACGCCCGACCGCAAGCGGTGTCGCGTTCGGTCTTGTAGCGCTTTCCTCGAGTCTCTTCTGGACCGCATCGTTGCGGTCCGATCTCGCGAGGCTGCGTAGCGTGAGAAGTTTCGTTCCCCTCGTCGTTGACCACGTTAAAGGCGATCAGCTGTGCATTCCGAGCGGCATCAACTATGAGCTGTCGTAC
>JBAWCX010000514.1:0-3762 GCA_049590495.1 Binatus sp. (SeqCode) | reverse complement strand
CCTCGAGGCAGCATCCGCACGTCATGCATCGCGAGAACAAGTACGCGAACTCCTGCACGCTCGGCGCCATTCGCGGGCCGGGGCCGAGATCGTAGGTGCCGTCGATCGGAATCCACGCGTGCGCCTTCTTCAGCGCCTCGAACATCTTGGATCGATCGACCCACAAATCGCGGATCACCGGGAACTTCGACATCGGCTCGATCGTCGCCGGCCCGTTGAGTCCTTCAGCAAGCTGCGAGCATCCCTGGCGGACGCGTCCGTTGATAACCATGGTGCACGAGCCGCACACTTCCTCGAGGCAGTTGGCGTCAAACACCACCGGCGCGACGCGCTTGCCCTGCCGCGTGACTGGGTTGCGCCGAATCTCCATCAGCATCGAGATGATATTGTGATGCGGCAGATACGGAATCTCGAACTCTTCGTAGTACGGCTCCGACTCCGGCGTTTCCTGCCGCTTGATTCTCAGGACTTGCGTCTTCTCTGGCACTGCGATGCTCCTGCCGGACCTACGCCGCCTTCGGCTCGCTGGCGGATTTATCGACGTCGTAGCGCCGCGCCCGCGGCTTGATGAGACTCACGTCAACCGGTTCCCAACTGAAGCGCGGGCCGTCGGACGACCATGCGGCCATCGTGGTCTTCATGAAGTTCTCGTCGTCGCGCTCCGGGAATTCAGGTTTGTAATGCGCCCCGCGCGATTCATTGCGATTGAGAGCGCCGAGCGTCATCGGCCGCGCGAGCTCGAGCATGTTCCACAACTGGCGAACGAACAGCACTTCCTGGTTCGCCCACTTGCCCTTGTCGTTGAGGCCGATCTTGCCCCATCGCTCCTTGAACTCGAGCAGCTTGTCGTCGGTCGCCTTGAGCTTGGCGTTGTGGCGCACGACGGTGACGTTCTCAGTCATGATGTCGCCGAGCTCGCGCCACAGCGCAAAGGCGTTCTCCGGACCGTCCAGTTTGAAAATTTTGTCGAACGATTCGCGCTGAAGTTTCAGCTCCTGATCGAAAATCGTCGAGCTGGCCGCGCTCTTGTGCGACTTGGCGTAGCCGATCATCGCCGGCTCCGCGATATTTCCGCCGTGCATGCACGACAGCAGCGAGTTCGCGCCGAGCCGGTTGGCGCCGTGATATTGAAATTCGCACTCGCCCGCCGCGAACAGGCCGTGCACGTTGGTCTGCTGATGGTAATCGACCCACAGCCCGCCCATCGAGTAGTGCATCGCCGGAAAAATCTTCATCGGGACTTTGCGCGGATCCTGGCCGGCAAACTTCTCGTAGATTTCGAGCACGCCCGCGACCTTGCGATTGAGCTCCTCGGGATCGAGGTGGCTTACGTCGAGGTAGACCAGCGGATTGCCGTCGATGCCGAGCTTCATCTCGAACACGACCTTGTGAATCGCGCGCGTCGCGATATCACGCGGCACCAGGTTGCCGTACGCCGGGTACATGTCCTCGAGGAAGTACCAACACTCGCCGTCTCGATAGGTCCACACGCGGCCGCCCTCACCGCGAATCGACTCCGAGATGAGCCGAAACTTGTCCTCACCCTGCATCGCGGTGGGATGCACCTGGATGAACTCGCCGTTGGCGTAAGTCGCGCCGGCCTGGTAGCACGCGCTCGCCGCCGAACCCGTATTCACCAGCGATTGCGTCGAGCGGCCGAAGACGAGACCCGGGCCGCCGGTAGCGATCAGCGTCGTGTCCGCGGGAAACGCGCGCATCTCGAGCGAGCGCGTGTCGATCGCGACGATCCCGCGGCAATCGCCAGATTCGTCCTGCACCAGGCTCAGCATCTCCCATCCTTCGAACTTGCGCACCAGGCCCGCGGCTTCGTAGCGTCGGACCTGCTCGTCCAACGCGTACAGGAGCTGCTGTCCGGTGGTCGCGCCCGCGAACGCTGTCCGATGATGCTTGGTGCCGCCGAAGCGCCTGAAGTCGAGCAGGCCTTCGGGCGTGCGATTGAACATCACGCCCATCCGATCGAACAGGTAGATGATGGCCGGCGCCGCCTCGCACATCGCTTTGACGGGCGGCTGATGCGCCAGGAAGTCGCCGCCGTAAATCGTGTCGTCGAAGTGAATCATCGGCGAGTCGCCCTCGCCTTTCGTATTGACCGCGCCGTTGATTCCACCCTGCGCGCACACCGAATGCGATCGCTTGACGGGAACGATCGAGAACAGATCGACTTGTTCGCCCTGCTCCGCGAGCTTCATTGCCGCCGTCAAACCCGCCAGCCCGCCGCCTACGATTATGTGATGCCCTGGCATTGGTTCTTCTCCTCAGGCGGGTGCGCGAAATGCGATCAGAATCGTGACGCTGACAATAGTCAGCACCACGAACAGCGCAACGCACGCGCGGTTCACGAGCGTTTGCGCCCGCGCGCCGACCGCAATTCCCCAGGTGATCGTGAACGTAAAAATTCCGTTGGTCAGGTGATAGACGCACGCAATCGTGCCGACCAGGTAGGTGGCGAGTATCAGCGGATTCATCATGAACTCATGCATCCGCATGTAATCAGTCTCGACTCCGGTGGCGTAGAAGTACGCGCGCGTCGAGAGGACATGAAAGCCGATAAACAGGAACGCGAGTATCCCGGTGATACGCTGCAACGTGTACTGGTAGTTGCGCTCGAACGGGTAGTCGTTGGGCTGCGCGCTGAGCGTGATGACGATTCCGTAAATCGCGTGGTAAAGAATCGGAATCCACAAGACCAGCGCTTCGACCGCGATCTGAAACGGAATGGTGCGCGTGAACTCGGTTTCCTTCCACCATGTGCCACCGCCCTTCAGTACGAAGGCGTTCTCGAACAGATGGAAAAACAGAAATCCGCCGATCGGAATGATCCCCGACAGCGAATGCAATCTGCGCAGCAGCCAGTGCTTCTCGTCCGCCGTCATCCCGGTGCGAATCGCGGGCGCGGCAACTGCTTCTGCTTCAGCCATAAGCCTTTCCTGAATCGCGCGGCTGGTTAACCGGCCGCGATTACTTTGTCCATCGCCTCGACCAGTTCTCGCACATGGCCGACCGAACTGTCGAAGGCAGCCTTCTCGGCCGGCGTGAGCTGGATTTCGACGACGCGCTCGACGCCGCCCGCGCCTATAACCACCGGCACTCCCGCGAACAGCCCTTTCACGCCGTATTCACCGTCGAGGTACGCGGCGCACGGCAGAACCTGTTTGCGATCGAGCATGTACGCCTCGACCATTTTGTAAACCGCGGTTCCCGCCGCGTAGTACGACGACGTCTTCATCAGCTCGACGATCTCGCCGCCACCGCCGCGCGTGCGCTTCTCGATTTCCTCGAGCCGCTTCGCCGCGATCAGCCGCTCGATCGGCTGGCCTCCGACAGTCGTGTAGCTGCGAATCGGCACCATGTCGTCGCCGTGCCCGCCCAGCACCATAGCCGATACACTCTCCGTCGAGACGCCCAGCTCCGACGCGAGGAAAGTCCGGTAGCGCGCCGAGTCGAGCACGCCTGCCTGTCCGACGATGCGATTCTTCGCGAAACCGGTCACGCGTTTGAGCTGCGTAACCATCGCGTCGAGCGGATTGGTCACCGCGATCACGAAAGCGCCGGGCGCGTGCTTCTTGATCGCGCTGCCAACGTCGGTCATGACCTTCGCGTTTATCTTGAGCAGATCATCGCGGCTCATGCCGGGTTTGCGCGGCGATCCCGACGTGACGACGCAACACTCCGCGCCCTCGATTTGCTTGATGTCGGTGGTGCCGACGACGTTGACGTCGATGCCGAGCACCGGCGCCGACT
>JBAWCX010000513.1:0-3454 GCA_049590495.1 Binatus sp. (SeqCode) | reverse complement strand
CCTGAACTAAAAACGTTTCACGTGAAACCTTTTCGCCTGAAAGCGCGAGCGAATCAGCGCTGTTCTCTCCGAAAAAAGCGAAACTCGCCTGCCTTATGGCTTGCCGTTGCGCAGCAGTTGCATGAACTCCTGGCGGGTCTCCGTGTTAGTGCGAAACACGCCCAGCATTGCCGACGTCGTGACGTAGGAATTCTGCTTCTCGACTCCGCGCATCCGCATGCACAGATGCTCGGCCTCGAGCACCACCGCGACTCCGAGCGGGTCGATTTCCGACATCAGGGTCTGCGCAATCTGCGTCGTCAGGCGCTCCTGTACCTGCAGGCGCCGCGCGTAGATCTCCACCATCCGCGCCAGCTTCGAGATTCCGACGATCTTGCGATTCGGGAGGTACGCGACGTGCGCCTTGCCCATAAATGGCAGCAGGTGATGCTCGCACAGCGAGTAAAAGTCCAAATCCTTGCACAGGATCATTTCCTGGTAGTCGTCTTCCGCAAACAGCGCGCCGTTGATCGCTTCCTTGGGATCCTTGGCGTAGCCGCTGGTCAGGAATTCGTAAGCCTTGGCGACGCGCGACGGAGTGAGTTTCAGCCCCTCGCGATTCGGGTCCTCGCCGATATGACGCAGGATGATGCGCACTGCGTCCTCGAGCTTGCCGCGCCCGTTGGCGTCATTTTTTTCCGCCAACTTGATCCGGGAACCATTTGCATGCGTTCGGTTCATGTACCGGTCTCCTTGCGCCAGCGGCTGAACTGAAGCGCCAGCTCGATAGCGAGTGAGGGGCCACCGCCGCTCATAATGATGAACCCGGCGGCGTCGCGAGCCAACGACTTCATCAGCGCCATGTTCTCGCGAATCGAAAGCGCGCGCACCTCTTCTTCGCTCATCCCGGTGTATCTGTCCAGATGGCTGCGCGCGCCGCTCAGGTCCTTCACGCGGTCGATCAGGTAGGTTGCCATCGCCTCGCGCTTGACCGGCAGGATTCCGAGCATCGTCTTGATTCCCAGGCTGTTGGCTTTCGCGACGAACCGCCGTCCGGTCTCCGCGTCGAAAACCGGTTGCGTGATCACAAAGCGCGCACCTGCCGCTGCCTTGCGCTCGAGCAGCTCGAACTCGCGCTCGATATTCTTACGATTTGGATTCGCGACCGCGCCCGCGACGATCGACGGAATCGCCTTCAGCAACCGCTTGCCCTCGCCGGTGTCGCCGCGATTCAAGTCGGCGACCATCGCGAGCAATCCGTACGCGTCGATATCGTGCGAAACGATCACGTTGCCGTCGGCACCGGGTGGAATCTTGTCGCCGTTGAGCGCGACCATCGCGTCGATTCCGATCGCGGCCGCGCCCAGCAGATCGGATTTCAGCGCGAAGCGATTACGGTCGCGGCACGAGACGTTCAGCACGACCGGAATTTTCAGGCGCTCCTTGATAGCCGCGCCGAAAACCAGCCCCGACATCTTTACCTTGCCAAGCGCGTTGTCGGTCAGGTTGATCGCGTCGACGTGTCCGACCAGCGCGCCGAGATGGCGCAGCAGCGGGGCGGGATTGATTCCGCGCGGAGGCGAGACCTCGAGCCATAGCGCGGGCGTGGCGGCGTTCAGGCTGTCGAGGATTGAGGGCAACGGATTTCTCCGCGGATGCGCGAGTCAGGCCGCGTTTTTCACGGTTTCACGCCATCACGCCTGGCGGCGCTCGGTCGCTTTGACCTTCTGATACTTGCGGTAGTCGTATCCGGTCGCCATCGCCATCAGCAGCGGCTCCATCCCGCCTTCGCGCTCGCGGCGCAGCACCCGCAGGCGATCGAAAAACTCGCGGAAGTCCTTGTCCACGCGATGCTTGCCGTCGATCGGCGTCAGAAAAAAATCATGCAGGCGCGTCACGGTGAAGCGCAGCGACGAAAACCGCAGCTCGTTGGGGAACGCGTCCCACTCGGCCAGCGACAGCGTCCGCACCGACTCGTAGCCCGACAGCAGGTAGCGGAACCGGTCGAGCGAGTAGCTGTTGTCGACGAAGCAGAGCGCGTTGACCGCGGTCGCGATATCGAAGATGAACTTGCCGCGGCAGGCGGCGTCGAAATCGAGCATCGCGGTCAGCTTCTCGCCGCGAAACAGGAGGTTGTCGGCGAAGATGTCGCCGTGGATTACGCCCTTGGGCAGCTTGCCCTCGAGGTAGCGCGTCAGGTACTCGACCTCGTCGTCGAGGGTGCGGCAAATCTTGCGGAAGTAATTCGGCAGGCGGTTGCGCACGGTCAGGTACAGGTCGGCGATTCGCTCGAAGCTGAAGCGGTTGTCGATTCCCTTCTTGTACGCCTTGCCGATCACGTGCAGATCGCCGAGTGTGTGGCCGATCGTTTCAAGCTGGCTCGGCTTCAGGCGCGCCGGCACCAGCACCTTGCCCTCCTGGTACTTGAACAGCGACACGCAGCGGTTGTTGAAATTGCGGTAGAAGCGTCCCATCCGATCCTGCATCGGATGCGGGCACGGGAACGCGTGCTTGCGCAGAAACGACAACAGATCGATTTCGCGCTTCAGCTCGTTCTCGCCTTTGACCTCGTCCACCCGCAGCAGGAATTTGCCCTTGGCGGCTTCGAGCACGTAGTTGGTGTTGACCGATCCTTCCGGGACTCCGGTCGCGCTGGTGACGCGGCCCAGACCGTAGTCGTCGGCGAGTTCCTTGAGAAACGGTTTGCTTAGCTCGGTGTAAACGGCCATAGGGACGCGGTCGTGCAGTCGATCAATTCAAGCGGACTGTCAGCCCGCCAAGTCTAAGGTGTGCCCGGCACCTCGTCAACTAGGGGCGACGAAACCCTTGTAGAATGGGGGTTTCGTGCATTTCTGAAAATGGCGCAAACCCGCCGCGGCAATTTCCAAGTTGCCACAAACGTCGAGCGCGGCTAAATGAATCTGATGCCGACATCCAGAAAAACAGCCGCCAAAACTCCGACCAAGCCCGCAACCGCAACGCCGAAAAGCGCCAGCGCCGCGCTGGAAGGAAAGAAGGCGCCGGCCTTCGCGCTGTCCGACGCCGACGGAAAAACCGTCGCGCTTAAAGATCTGATCGGCTCGAACAACCTCGTGCTGTATTTCTATCCCAAGGACATGACTCCCGGATGCACCATCGAGGCGTGCAGCTTCCGCGACAATATCGCGCCAATCAGAAAGCTCGGCGCCAAAGTCGTCGGCATCAGCGGCGACTCGACCGATTCGCACGGCAAGTTCATCGCCAAGCACGAGCTCAACTTCCCGCTGCTCGCCGATCCCGGCAACAAGGTCTGCAAGCTGTACGGCGTGTACAAGATGAAGTCGCTCTACGGGCGCGAGTTCATGGGCATCGAGCGCACCACGTTCATCATCGACAAGAAGGGCGTAGTGCGCCGCGTGTTTCCGAAGGTCAAGGTCAACGGGCATACCGAAGAAGTGATCGAGGCGCTGAAGGCGCTCGGCTGATTGCCAAAGAA
>JBAWCX010000512.1:0-2234 GCA_049590495.1 Binatus sp. (SeqCode) | reverse complement strand
GATGATCACCTTTGGCGTGACGTAGCAATATCGAACCGCGCCGCCCTCGGCCTCGGTGATTGCCTGGTCTGCGTCGGCCGCCATCTTGAGCGCGTGCTGGTTCTGGAAAGCAGCTCCGGCACCGGAGCCGAAGTGTTCGCTGATGACGCCCCGAAGTCCGAGTCGCTTTTGGAACCAGTTGCGCCGGTATACGGCGAGCTGGCTGATCGCGGTCCGCGGCCCCACGGGAATCCCGCGCGTTGAGTAACGATAGGATATCGGTAACTCGCTCAACAACGCGGCCATCTCAGCGTAGGAAAAGGGTGGGAAGCCGGCCAGCGCGATGACGCGGACGTGCCTTCCGCCGATGCGCGGCTTGAAGCCAGCGATCAAATCCTGATTGCCGAGAACCGCGTCCAGATAAGTTGGTGTTCTCGGCGCAGCTACTTCGCACATTCGCCCGTTGATGCAGCTTGCGAGGTGCGAGAGCAGGACCGGCATATTGAGTGGAGTCAATTTCCACACGGGGCTTATCGCATCTTCAAATTCGCGGAGTCGCTGCTTGAACCATTCGAGCTGTCGTCGCCAGTCAGCGCGCGACGGCGTGCCCGTCAGAAAGACACCGGCGATCCGCGTTTGCGTGTCGGCCGGCGGGCGATACGTGATCGTGAGAACACAGGTCGTCTCGAAGTGCTGGCCCTCAGCCGAGTATTGAATCTCGCGCTCGCGATCGAGTGTTGCGCTAAGTGGATCAGCAAACGTGCGGGTCGGGTAATCGATGCTCGGATGACGGATGAGATCGATGTTGTACATGAAGCCGTCGTCCAAGCGCGCAAGAGCGCGATTGGCCTGCGCGCGATGGGCATCGAGCTCTTCGACGCTTGCAGAATTTAAATCAAGCCCCGAACACTCGAAGGAAGACAGGAACGCGCCGTCCTTCATCGCGATAGTGTAGTCGTCGATCGGAATTGCGTAGTTCAGCTGGTCGGGCAGCCCGAGCAACCTGCCGCGCTTTCGTCTCAAGTCCTTGAACTCTTTGAGGAACATACTTCTTCCTCTCTTTTCCTAAGCGCGCATCTCCTTGGGTGTCGGTACAGATACGCGGATTCGGGGTGGCGATGCTGAGATTGGCGCGCGCGCCGGATAATAGTCTTGATAGCGGATGTGGCGGACGTAGACCTGGCTCAGGTGCGGATCGAACTTCGCTGCCTGGACCAACGCCCAGTGCCCCACCGTCACTAGGAACGCCCCCATTGCGACGGTGTACCAGTGGAGCCCGCCGCCGAAGATCAAAGCTGCGGCGGTTATCCAGTTGGCGATCGCCAACGGTCGCTCCGCACCGGCCAGCAGAATCGGGCGAGTAAGCGATTGATGAATCGCGCTTACCCGCCGCTCACCTTCACTCATCGTCCTATCCTCTTCTGCCTAGAAGAGCGCCCCGCCCAGCGGGAAGAGCGTCGTCATCAGTTGGGTCGCCCCGAGCGCACACGCCCCACCGAAGGCGAGCGATGACATCTTTCGCACACCGGGTCCATGCTCGCTGACCGACCACATGAGGCCGGTGCCGATTACGGCCGCGGTGGTGATCGCGTGAGCGACGGGTCCTTGCAGGTCGGTTTGCAACGTCGTCAGCGGTTGATCCCAGGGCAGCGCTCCGCCAGCGGCGATCGCTGCGAACGCCCTGACTGGCCACACAAATGTGATCATTCCGTAGAGGTAAACAATCCGTAGCACCCACTTTTTCCACACGCCCTTTTTTCTTTCTAGCCGTTTCATTTCGAGTACCTCCTCTTAATTCTCAGACTTCAAACGTTATTGCCCTGAGTCGTTGCTCGACTGTTTGGGGAAGTGAGTATGAATCCGTCTGTCGCGCTGTATCCGTCGACACGAACCAGCTCTTTCACACGCCGTCCTGCAGGCGTGCGGACGATGAATGCGAGCAGGTTGATCGTCTCGGCGATGAGTTCTGGTTGTGGCGGAACGCCCGCTTCCTGGACCAGACTCGACAGCCTCGTCAGCGCAGCCTTCGCGCTGTTGGCGTGGATCGTTGTGACTCCGCCCGGATGACCGGTATTCCACGCCTTGAGCATGTCGAGCGCTTCGGGTCCGCGTACCTCGCCGACAATGATCCGATCCGGTCGCAAGCGAAGGGTCGAGCGCACCAGGTCAGCAAGGCTCACAACGCCAGCTTTGGTCCGCAAGGCGACGCAATCGGGCGCGGTGCATTGGAGTTCGCGGGTATCTTCGATCAGGAT
>JBAWCX010000511.1:0-2366 GCA_049590495.1 Binatus sp. (SeqCode) | reverse complement strand
GCCCTATCCCGCCGCATCCATGCACAACGACCCATTCACCCGGCTTCACTTGCGCGCGATCGACGACGCCATGAAACGACGTCATGAAGCGGCAGCCCATCGAGGCCGCCTCGACAAAGTCGATGCTCGCGGGAAGATTCACCAGGTTCATATCGGCAAACGGCACCGCGACCAGATGCCCGAATCCGCCGTGGTACGAAAATCCCGGCAGCAGCGGCGTGAGGCATACGTTGGATTGCCCGTTGCGACAGTACTCGCAAGTGCCGTCGCCCTGGCTGAACGGCACCACGACGCGCGCGCCCTTCTTGAAGTTGCGCACGTCCTTGCCCGCTTCCTCGACGACGCCGGTGAACTCATGCCCGAGAATCGAGCCGGGCGACGCCGCCAGCCCCATCCACGTCCAGTCGCCCGACCACGCGTGCCAGTCGGAGCGGCAGATGCCGTTGGCCTCGACGCGCACGATCGCGCTGGTCGGTGCGCATTCCGGATCGGGAACCGTTTTAACGACGAGCGGCTTCTTGGTCGCCTCGAACACTGCTGCTTTCATCGTTGTCTGAATCCTCCCTCGCGAAGTCAGCTTTGATATAGCGCCTTCCAACAAGTTCTAACAGGGACCCTACGAGTACTCAGGGTAAACTCCGCCCGCACCTTTCTTGACACCGGGTGCAGGGGTCACCCCTGCCCAAGGAGGTGCGGAACCCACGGTGGGTTCCGCCTTAAATAAAGTGATTTACCCTTCCCCTCCTAAAGCAGCCGCGCCACGATCTTCTCGAACTCCGCCGGCGTATGCGCGTCAATATCCACCGGATGCAAGTCGACGCCCGCCTCGTCCTGCGCCTTGAGCCGCTCGATTGCTCCCTCGATCCCACCGATATAACCCAACTCGCTGAGCAGCTTCGGCGACAGCGCCGCGGTGCCCGCCTTCGAGCCGCCCGCGTCCCACGCCTGTTTGACCTTTTGGACGTCGTCGCCGAAGCCGAAGCGCGTGAGTTGCTCCGAATAGAAAGTGCCCATGCGCGCGGCGTAAAACGCGACGTTGGCCGCATGTCCCGCGACCGCGCGATCGACGTTCGCAGTAACGGTCACGTGTCCGGGCGCCTTGACGGCGACGGCGCGCGGCTCGCGTCCCGCGCTCGTCGCAACTTCGCGAAAATCCACGATCGCCTTCCTGAGCGAGTTGATCGGGATCATCACCGGCAGCCATCCGTCGGCTTTCTTCGCGGTGAACTCGACGCTCTTTTTATTGAGCGACGCGATCCAGATCGGGATATGCTTGCGCGGAGTCTCGAAGCGCATCGTGAAGCCGCGCTGCAGCTTGAAGACCTTGCCTTCGTAGTTGAGCGGTGTCTGCGCCATGATCATGTTGATAATTTCCACGTACTCCTTCATCCGCGTCAGCGGCGGATTGAACGGGACGCCGTGGAAATGCTCGATCACCTGCGGCCCGCTGGTGCCGAGCCCGATGATCATGCGGCCGTTACTCAGTTCGTCGAGGGTGCCGAAATGCTGCGCGAGCGCGGCCGGCGTGCGCGAATAGATATTCACGATTGAGGTCGCCAGCTCGACCTTGCTGGTATGCTCGGCGAGCAGCGTCAGCAGCGTGAACGCGTCGCGGCCCCACGCTTCGGCCACCCAGATAGAATGGATTCCCGCCGCGTCCGCGATTTTCGCGCGTTCGATCGTCGCCTTGAAATCGGGCTTGCCCTGCCAATTCACTCCCACTGCCAATTTGCGCGCCATTGATTTTTCCTCCTGCGACTAAACGAGATCGCGAATTCGTTTGTTTGATTCACCCATTTGCTTTCAGAGCCTGCGGATTTTCAACTCGAACGCGATTTCGTCCCGAATCAAATTCCGAATATGACAGCCGCGCTCGGCGACTTCGACCAATCGATTGAGCTGCTCGTCGTCCGCGCTGGATTCAACTTGAAGTTCTACTTCAATTTCCTTCAGATGCCCTTTTTCATTGGCCCGCGCATGCACCGACGAACGTGCCAGCGGTACTTTCCGCACCCGTGCCGCAACTCGGAGCGACATCAGGATGCATCCGCCCAGCGCGCCGAGGAACGACGACACCGGATCGGGCGCCGCCGCATCTTCACCGGACAGCCGCCATCGAAGCGCGCCGTACGTCACTTCGGCATTGAGTGAATCGCCGACGGCGTCAACAATGACGTCCCGACGATACGTCCCTTTCCGCAATTGATCGATGGCTGCCACGAAGGCTCGTAGTTCTCCATCGCCCAACCTAATCGAGACCACCACTCTTCTACAAACCGTTCGTTCAGGAGGTTCACCTCTGCTCTTGATACTGGGTGCAGGGGTCACCCCTGCCGAAGGAGGTGCGGCACCCACGGTGGGTTCCG
>JBAWCX010000510.1:0-3813 GCA_049590495.1 Binatus sp. (SeqCode) | reverse complement strand
GGCGATTCCCACAGTGGGATGGGGTTAGGGCTCCTGGGAATATTGGCTGTTCCCCCTTTCCGCCCCGGAAAGGGGGTGAGGGGGATAGGACAGCGACGCGCTCGGATGACCTCTTCTGGTTCCCCTTCCCTCGAGGGAAGGGGTTAGGGGTTAGGTTCCGTGCCTCTCGCAGAGTTAGCGAAGCGCCATTACGATAAGCTCCATCTGATTCCTATGCACCAACTCCACACTCCGCGCCTGAAAGGCACGCCCGCCGGTCCCGACGCCTTCGCCGATATCCGCCGCCTGCACACCGACCCACGCGTGATGGCGACGCTATCCGCCGACGGCGCAACTTTCAGCGAAGAACAGACCCGCGGCTTTCTGGAACGCGCCGCCGAGCATTGGAAATCGCACGGCTTCGGCCTATGGATCCTCCGCGCTCGCTCCGATGACGACTTCGTAGGCTACGGCGGAATCAAACACACCAACGTCGAAGACCGCGACGAGATCGAACTAGCCTACGCGATCACCTCCGACCACTGGAAAAAAGGATTCGCCACCGAAATCTCAATCGCAGCACTGAAACTCGGCTTCGACGAGATTCACCTGGAAAGAATCGTAGCCTTCACCCTCCCTCACAACCGAGCATCCCGCCGCGTAATGGAAAACTGCGGCTTCACCTACCAGCGCGAAATCACCCACGCCAACCTCCCCCACGTCCTCTACACATTGGAAGCCCGCAACTTCGCCGCCAGCCAAAAAAAATTCTAACAGGGACGAAGTCCCGCATCTTTCTTCTCTTAGTACCGGGTGCAGGGGTCACCCCTGCCGAGGGAAGCGTGAAACCCACCGCGGGTTTCACATTAAATAAAGTGATTACCTTCCTGTCTCACCAAGGGCACGCTACACTTGCCTGATTGACATGGACGAACGCTACGACCCAAAGAAAATCGAGCCCGCATGGCAGGCTGATTGGGATCGCACCAATCTCTACCTCACCCGCGAGGACCCCGGCCGCCCGAAATTCTACATCCTCGAGATGTTCCCCTACCCGTCCGGCGCCGGCCTCAGCGTCGGCCACCTGCACAACTATGTTCCGTGCGACGTTGTCGGCCGTTACAAGCGGATGCGGGGATTCAACGTGTTGCATCCGATGGGATGGGACGCGTTCGGACTGCCCGCCGAAAACGAGGCGATCCTCAAGGGCTCGCATCCGACTGAGACCGTCCCGCGCTACGCCGCCAACTTCAAGCGCCAACTGACGATCTCCGGATGCGCGTACGACTGGACGCGCGAGATCAATTCGTCGTCGCCCGAGTACTACAAGTGGACGCAATGGTTCTTCCTGATGCTCCACAATCGCGGCCTGGCCTACCGCGCCAACGGAGCGCAATGGTGGTGCGACAAATGCCAGACGATCCTCGCCAACGAACAGGTCATCAACGGATGCTGCTGGAGGCACCCCGACAATCCCGTCACCAAGAAGGATCTCGAGCAGTGGTATCTCAGGATCACCCGGTATGCGGATCGATTGCTCGCCGATCTCGACGGCATCGACTGGCCCGAACCGATCAAGCTGATGCAACGCAACTGGATCGGGCGCAGCGAAGGCGCGGAACTCGCGTTCCCTGTCGCCGGACATCCAGGTAAGGAAGTCCGCTTTTTCACGACGCGTCCAGACACCGTCTTCGGCGTATCGTTCATGGTGCTGGCGCCCGAACATCCTCTGGTCGCCGAGATAACTACGCCCGCGCAGCGCGCGATGGTCGAGAGCTACGTCGCCGACGCGCGCCGCCAGACTGACATCGAGCGGATGTCCACGGCGAAGGAGAAATCCGGCGTCTTCACCGGCGCCCACGCGCACAACGTCTTCACCGACAAGGACATCCCGATTTGGATCGCCGACTACGTCCTGATGGGCTACGGCACCGGCGCAATCATGGCCGCGCCGGGCGAGGATCAGCGCGATTTCGAATTCGCCACCAAGTTTGGCTTGGAGATTCCGCGCGTGACCGCACCCGCTGACGGCAGCGCCGCGCCAAGTGACCGCGCGTTCCCGGAACTCGGCATCGCGATCAACTCGGGCTTCCTCAATGGGAAAACGACTGCCGAAGCGATCGCTGCGATATGCGAGTTCGCTGAAAAACGCGGAATCGGGCGCGCGACTATCAACTATCGGATGCGCGATTGGCTGATCTCGCGTCAACGATACTGGGGATGCCCGATTCCGATCGTCTACTGCAAAACCGACGGAATCGTCCCGGTGCCCGAAGACCAACTGCCCGTGATGCTTCCTCCGATGAAGGATTACCAGCCGTCGGGCACCGGCCGCTCCCCGCTCGCCAACGTGCCGAGTTTCGTCAACACGACGTGTCCCAAATGCGGCGGCCCGGCTGAGCGCGAGACCGACACGCTCGACGGCTTCGCCTGCTCGTCATGGTACTTCCTGCGCTTCGCATCGCCGCACGAAGACCGGCGCCCGTTCGATCGCCGCGCCGTGGACCGCTGGCTGCCGGTCGACCTCTACGTCGGCGGCGCCGAGCACGCCGTGATGCATCTGCTGTACGCGCGGATGTGGACCAAGGTCATGTTCGACGAGGAGCTGATCGGCTTCGGCGAACCGTTCCCCTCCCTGCGCAACCAGGGCGTAGTCTGGGCGAGCGACGGCCAGCGGATGTCGAAGTCCAAGGGCAACGTCGTCACGCCAGACGCGATGATCGACAAGTACGGCGCGGACGCGCTTCGGCTCTGGGAGCTGTTCATGAGCCCCTTTGACGAAGCGACCAACTGGAACGAAAGCGGCGTCGCCGGCACGCTAAGATTCATCACGCGCGTTTGGACGATGATGCGTCGCTACGTCGAAGCCGGCTCCCCGACCGGCAATCCCACCGAAGAAACGCTAAAGCGCACCCACAAAACCATCCAGCTAGTGACCGATCACATAGAACGCCTGCGCTTCAACACGGCAATCGCCGCGATGATGGATCACCTCAACTACCTGGCAAAACTAAAGCCCGAAGAGATGGGCCGCTTCGCCGCCGAATCTTTCATCCTATTGCTAGCCCCAATGGCCCCCCACGTAACCGAAGAAATCTGGCGAGCCCTAGGCCACAAGGCTTCAGTTCATCTGGAGACATGGCCAAAGTTCGACTCAAACCTAACCCGCGACGAGATGGTCACGGTAGTAGTCCAAATAAACGGCAAAGTCCGCGACCGCCTGGAGGTCCCAGCCGGCACTTCCGAAGAAGATGTGCGCGCCCTAGCCCTCAACAGCGATGCGGTAAAACGTCACCTCGATGGCAAACCGCCAAAAAAATTCATCTTCATAAAAGACAAGATGCTAAGCATCGTCGTCTAGCGCGCCATACCTAGCGCCGCTGGAAACACCGTGTGAACAAAAACCGGTCAGCGCCTTGCAGAACCAGGCCCTTCGGTGGCAGATCAAGGTAGTGAAGGCCGCCGCTCTCCTGGTATTGATGCTATGCGCTCCTACTTTCCTTTCAGGCACCGCTCAAGCACTAACCTCACTGACCGCGTGTGAGAACAATCAGACTCACAAAGTAAGTTTTCCAGCGGTCGGAAAGTCCTGCAAATCAGACGAAACCGCAATTACGCTTGATGCCCTTGGACCGACGGGACCACAAGGCATACCGGGGCCAACAGGGCCATCCGGGCCTACGGGGCCTTCGAGCGGGCCAAGCCTTGAGTTGGAAGGTACGGGCGCGCTCGTACCTACTTCGCCGACTTGTGGAGCGGATGGATTGTGCCCGGGCAACCTGACTGCTTCGCTCACCGGGCCGCCCTTCGGGTCCTTGTCGCTGAGTATGGGTG
>JBAWCX010000509.1:0-1507 GCA_049590495.1 Binatus sp. (SeqCode) | reverse complement strand
GACGGTCGGTCCGCGGCGCGCCTCGCCACCGTTGAGTACCAGGGAATCGCCGTCTTCGAGCAGGAAGCAGTCGTGCTCGGGAATTCCCGCGGCGATCGCGAGCGCGACGTGCCGGCTCAGATGGCGATACTCGCCATGAATCGGTATAAAGTGCCGCGGCTTCGTCAGCGCGATTAGCTCGGCCAACTCGTCCTGGCTGGCGTGCCCCGACACGTGCACCGGCGCGACCGCGTCGTAAACGACTTCCGCACCCTGCCGGTAGAGACGATTCACGAGCGTGTTGATAGTGCGTTCGTTGCCGGGGATGAAGCGCGACGACAGCACGACCACGTCGCCGTGCTCGATACGCACACGCGGGTGCGCGTCGCCTGCAAGCTTCGCCAGCGCGGACAGCGGCTCGCCCTGGCTTCCGCTGGTCAGGTAGCTCAGCCGATTGCCGTCGATGAACTCGGCCTCGCCCGGCTCGACAAACATCGCTTGCGCAAATGGAAGCTGGCCGGTCTCGAGCCCGAGCCGCACGCTCTCCGCCATCGCGCGCCCGAGCGGAACGACGCGGCGGCCGAACTCGCGCGATACCTCGACGACCTGGCGAATCCGATGCAGATGCGACGAAAATGCCGACAGGAAAAACCTGCCGCGCGCGCGCGACGTGAGCTCGCGCAGCACTGGCTTCAGCGAACTCTCCGAGCCCGAGCGGCCGGGACGCTCGACGTTGGTCGAGTCCGACAGCAACACCGCAACGCCTTCCGCGCCAAGCTCGGCAAAGCGTTCGCGATCGAACATCGCGCCGTCAACGGGCGCGTCGTCGATTTTGAAGTCGCCGCTATGAACGATTATTCCCGCTGGAGTCCGAATCGCGAGCGCGATCGAGTTCGGCGTCGAGTGCGTGACCCGAATCGGCTCGACCTTAAACGGCCCCACCTCGAACGCATGGCGCGGCACGATCGTCCGCAGGTCAGCTGGCTCGTCGAACTCCTCATCAGCAAGGCGCCGCCGCGTGAAGGCCAGCGTTATATCGGTTCCATAGACGGGGACGTTGAAGCGGCGCAGCAGATGCGGGATCGCGCCGATATGATCCTCGTGCGCATGCGTGAGGATCACGGCTTCGACCGCGACGTGGCTGCGCTCGAGCCACGCCATCTCGGGGATATAGGTGCCCAGCCCGAGCGCCGGCTCATCGGGGAACATCACGCCGCAATCGATCACGATCGCGCGCCCGGCGCATTCGATCGCCATCAGGTTGAGGCCGATCTCGCCCAGCCCGCCGAGGGCTACGATGCGTACCGGAGCAGTTGTGGAAGTGCTTGCCGCCATCGCCAATCCTGCCTCCCGCACCGAGCCGGATTATATCGGTGATAATTGAGCTGCGAAAGCCGCTGTTCTCCCAAGCAACCGACTCGTCTTGCCTTGCGAACGGGGCGGGACTACTTTTTCGAGTCATGAGGTGGCGAAGATGGCGGCGTCGGTAAACAAGGTAATTCTCATCGGCAATCTCGGACGCGATCCC
>JBAWCX010000508.1:0-1525 GCA_049590495.1 Binatus sp. (SeqCode) | reverse complement strand
AGATGCCGGGGGTTACTCCCGCGCCGACGCCTGACTTGGTCGCGTCGAGCGTCGTCGACGAGGCCGCGATTCCGCCGCCGGTATCGCCGCTGTCGGCGCCGACTCGGCCCGCGCCCGCATCAAACGGCGTGACTGTGCCACCGCCGCTGGTAGCATACCGCCCGGCCGACGCCGAGTACGGCGCCGCGCTGGCCGCAGTGGCCGAAATCGTCGACGATGACGGCCGGTAACTGGCTGGTGGCGCCGACGGCGGGGCGGAGTTCATCGAGGTCGGGCCGATCTCGGTGGTGTTGAACGGAGTTTCGCCGCTGCTGTTCGGCGCGGATTCGTAGGTGGCGCCAGGATTTTCGGGTCCCGGAGGAGCCGCCGGACCGCCGTAGGGCGCGTTCAAGTCGGCCGCGGGAGAAACTGGAATCGAGAAGCTCGGCTTGTAGATCTGCTGAATCTGCGACGCCGGCATATCGTGGATTTCCTTACGGCCCAGCGAATTTACGAACTTCTGGCGCTCGTCCAGGGCCAGCTCGCGCAGCTCGCTGCGGTTGCGAATTATGTGCGGCGTCAGGAAAACGATCAGGTTGTCTTTCTGCTTGTCTGTCGACTTGTTGCTGAACAGGTTGCCGATTACCGGGATGTCGGAGATGAACGGAACGCCCTGATTATCAAGCGTATCCTGGCTGGCGAGCAGCCCGCCGACTACCGCCGTGCGATGGTTCTGGATCAGCACGCTGGTCGAGGCGGACCGGATGGTGGTGGTCGGACCGAGCGTGTTGTTCGCTGTGCCGTTGACGACGTTGGAGACCTCTTCATAGAGATCGAGTTTGACGTAGTCGCCCTCGGAGACCTGCGGCACGATATCGAGCGTGATGCCGACGTTCTGACGCTGGACCGAGTTGAAGATTTCCCCCGGCAATCCGGCGTTGGCTGAGGCGGAACCGACGAACGGCAGGTTCTGGCCGACGACGATCATCGCTTCTTCATTGTCTGCCGTGAGCAGCGTCGGCGCGGAAAGCACGTCGGCGTGAGTGTCGGTTTCAAGCGCCATCAGCAGCACGGCGTCGCAGGGGAGATTAATGTTGCCGGTGGTAGTGGTGGTAGTGGTGCCAGTTCCGCCCGTGGCCCCCTGGGCTAGAGCCAGCGCCGCGGCGGAAATCGGGCAGGTGCTGCTCGACGCGAGGCCGAGGCCAAGGCCGGTCAAACCGAGCGGGTCGGCCAGGGTATTCTGAAGCTGTCCGAAATTAAGCGAGCCGAAGCCGAACGCCTGTCCTCCCCCCACGCCGGCGGAGTAGAAATTGACGCCCAACTGGCGCTGGCGCTCGGCCGACACTTCGACGATGACCGCCTGCACGAAAATCTGCACGCGCGGCGTGTCGAGGTCGTCGATAATCTGCCGCAGCGTCTGCCAATCCTGGGGCGACGCGCTGATAACCATCGCGTTGGTGGCAGGGTCGGCGGTGATATTTACCGGGTAAGAGAAATCGATGTTCTTGCCGGGGGAGCTGGCGGACGCCGAGCCGCTGCCGGAGCC
>JBAWCX010000507.1:0-2371 GCA_049590495.1 Binatus sp. (SeqCode) | reverse complement strand
TCCGGTTTCCATCCGGCAAGCGCTAAGTTAGAAGGACGTTCATGAAGAAGAAGCCACCCGAAAAGAAAAAGCAAAACGAACGGACCTACCGCGGCGGATGCCACTGCGGACGTATCCGCTTCGAAGTGAAGGGCAATCTGGAACGCGTCTCGGAGTGCAACTGCTCGATTTGCACGAAGAAGGGCTACGTTCACTGGATCGTCGAGCGTGCCGCCTTCAGGCTAATCACGCCGCCCGACAATATCGCGGCGTACACTTTCAACACGAAAGTCGCAAAGCATCTCTTCTGCCCGAATTGCGGCGTCGCATCCTTTTATATCCCGCGCTCCGATCCTGAAGGCCTCGACGTCAACGTGCGATGCCTTGAAGGTGTGGACTTGAGCCGGCTCGAGTACGACCATTTTGACGGGCGCCATTGGGAGCAAGCGATCGTGGGCTACAAAGAGAAGCGCGAGCGGGAGCCCGTCGCGAAGCAGTGAAGTTGGGATTGATGGCGACGCTGGGATTTATCCGCCGCGACTTCGACGTGTTCGCGATCGAGGATTTCAATGCTCGCATGGCGAAGATCTACGAGCATCTCAGGCCCCGGCTGATCCGGCTTGGCACCGAGCTGGCGCCCGAACTGTCGCGAAAACTGCACATGGAGTTCTTTCCTCACATCGCCACACACATGCGGCGGCGCGCCGCGAATCCTCCCGATGAGACCTGGGCGGCATTTGTGCCGTCGCGCACCGGCTACAAGCGCCACGGATATCTCGCGCTATGCGTCTCGGGCGCGGGCATCCACGCTCGCGCGGTCGTCAACTCCGACGCCGTCAAGCGTCCCGAGATGGCGCGACTGATCAAGTCGAAGTCGGCGGACCTGGAAAAATCTTTTCGCGGTACCAAGATCCAACAGTACGCGAACTGGGACTGCCGCAGCTTGCCGGACTCGAGCGCGGCCGGCGCCGACTTCTTCGACGGACTCGGCGACGCGCTCGAGAAAAAGAGCGGCGGCATCGACGTCGGCTTCGGATGGCCGGTGCGCGACGCGCTGACTGTAGATCGCGCCGAAGTGCTCGACGCGTTTCGCGAGCTCGAGCCGCTCTACCGCGTGATCCGCGCGGTCGCGTGAATCCGCTGCGACGCATCGGTCGGCGAAATCCGGATGATGACCGGTTGCTGAGCCGCGAGGGAACGATCACGCGGCTGGCGTATTCGTGCCTGCTGATGGTCGGCATCAATGTTGGCTGGCTCGGTCCCTTTATCCCGGAGATCGCTCGTACCGCCCATCTGCCGATCGAACGCACTGGCTTGATCGTCAGCGCCTCGGCGGCCGGTTATTTCCTATCGGTGCTGATATCCGGCGAGATCAATCAACAACTGAGCGCGCACAAGATCCTCGTCGGTGCGATGGCGTTATTCACGGCCGGTCTCGCTGGCCTCGCCGTGGCTCCTCGCCTTGCGGGACTACTGTGCGCCGGATTCGTGATCGGCCTCGCCAATGGCGGTATCGATATCGGCGCCAACGCCCTGATCGTCGAGTTGAATCGCGAGCGGCTCGCCTCGGCGCTCAACTATCTGCATGTGCTGTTCGGTGTCGGCGCGCTACTCGGGCCTTTGATTGTGAGCGCGGCGTTCGCGGGCCGCGTGCCGTACTGGTGGGTGTTCGGGGGCGGCGCAGTGGCGTGTGCCGCGATCGGATTTCGCCTCGGCGTCATTCCAGCAGCCGAAGTTCGAACAGTGCCGGAGCCCGGCAACGGATTTATACCGATGCTGTCGCGTCCGGTGATTTGGGCTATCAGCGGAGTGATGTTCCTTTACGTCGGCGCCGAGTCCGGAATTGGCGCGTGGCTCTTTCTTTACCTGCGGATGGCAGGCGCGCTGAGCCCGATGCTCGCATCCTCGGGCGTCTCGCTGTATTGGCTGGGATTGGTATGCGGGCGCGTGTTCGGCGGACGCTTGGGGCATCGCATCGCCCTTCCGCAATTCTCGATGCTGGCCTCGGCGCTGTCTGCCGTGGCGCTAGTGATTTTGATCGCGGCGCCGACTGCGGGCGGTCTTGCCGCATCCGCAGTGTTCCTGATCGGCTTCGGCTATGGCCCGGTCTTCCCCAACATGATCGCAGTCGGCGCGGCGCGGTTCCCGGCCGAGGTCGGCAGGATGACGTCGATCGTAGTGTCGGCCGGCGCCGTCGGAGCAGTCATCGCGCCGTGGATCATGGGCCATGCGATCGCGAACGTGAGCGCCCGCGCAAGCATGGAAGTCGCGCTCGCTGCCACAATCGCAATGGCAGTGCTGGCGCTCTCGCTGCGCGCAGACGTAAGCGCGAGTCGAGGAACTTGATTGTATGTGAAACCCACCGTGGGTTTCACGCTTCCTTGGGCAGGGG
>JBAWCX010000506.1:0-4908 GCA_049590495.1 Binatus sp. (SeqCode) | reverse complement strand
GAACATCTCGGGTGACTCGCCGGCGGCGCGGCAGAGTTCCTGCGCGCGCTCGACGTTGGTCGCCAGCTCCGGCGACGAAAATCCCTGGACCGCCACCATCAACGGCCCCATCATCATCCGGACCTTCAGCTCATTTTGATCGCGCTCGCGCGATTCCGGCATCGTCGCGATCAAGCGCAACGCCTCGCGCGCATAGCCAATCGCGTCGTTGTATGCCGACCGGATCCCCGCCTGCTCCGCGGCGCGGCGCAGGTATTCGATCGCTTTGGACGCATTGGCGCTGCGGCTATAGTGATGCGCCAGCTCGGCCAGGTGATCGTCGAGCGTTGCCGCGAACATCTCTTCGAGCGCCGACGCGGTTCGCTCGTGAATAATTCTGCGCCGCTCCATCAGAACGGAGTCGTAAGCAACTTCCTGCGTCAGTGCATGCTTGAAGGTGTACTCGTTTTCGGGAAACGCCGGCTGCTCGTAGATGAATTCCGCGAGCTGCAAGTTCGAAAGGATTGGCGCCAGCTCATCGTCGCGCTTGCCGACCGCGCGCCGCACCAGGCCTATTGGAAATTCCTTGCCGATCACGGCGAGCGATTGCAGCAGATCCTTTTCCGCCGGCGCCAGCTTGTCGATGCGCGCGGCCAGGATGCCCTTGACGGTCGACGGTATCGCGATCGACGTGAGCGGTTTGGCGAGCGACACCGCGCCGTTGCGTGCCAGCACGCCCTGGTCGAACAGTACCTGCACCATTTCCTCGATAAAAAACGGATTGCCTTCGGTGCGCTCGATAATCGTCGCCTTGAGCGGACCGAGCGCGGCCGCGTCACCCAACATCGCCGACAGCAGCTCGGCCGAATTGTCCGCGCCCAGCGGATCGAGCCGCATCTGCGTGTAGTAGGTTTTGTTGCCCCAGTTGTGCCGATACTCGGGCCGATAGTTGACCATCATCAGGATTTGCGCGGTGCCAATCGAGTCGGCGAGCATGTTCAGCAGCGTTTCGGACTCGGCGTCGATCCAATGCAGGTCCTCGAAGATAAGAATCAGCGGCTGATTGAGGCTCTCGCGCACGATGAGACTCTTGACCGCCTCGCGCGTGCGGCGGCGGCGAATCGATGGGTCCATCTCGTCGAGCCCGGCGTCGCCGGACGGAATTCCGAGCAGCGCGAACAGATGCGGCAGCGTGTCTTCCAGCGCGCGGTCCAGCGCCAGCACCTTGCCGGTGACTTTTTCGCGCCGCGTGCGCTCATCGTCGCGATCGGCAATTCGAAAATACGTCTTGAGCAAATCGACCACCGGCAGGTATGCCGACGCTTTGCCGTGCGAGAACGACAACGCCTCGAGCACCAGGCACTCGCTTTGTCTGCGCAACTTGAATTCATGAAACAGACGCGACTTGCCGACGCCCGCTTCGGCCATCGCCGCGACGATCTGCCCGCGCCCGCCGCGCGCCAGCTCGAGCGCCTTGTCGAGCTGCTCCAGTTCCGCATGACGGCCCACGAATTTTGACAAGCCGCGCGACGCCGACATCTGCAGGCGAGTCCTGAGCGGACCGATTCCGAGCACCTCGTAAACGTTGATCGGATCGGTGACGCCCTTGATGCGCGCGGGGCCGAGTGGTTTCAAATCGAAGTAGCCGGCCGTGAGCTTCTGCGTCTGCTCCGTGATGACGATCGAGCCGGTCGGCGCGAGCGTCTGCATCCGCGCCGCCAGGCTCATCGAATGCCCAATCGGCGTGTACTCGGTGTGCGCGTCGTCGGTGCGAATCGAGCGCACCACGACTTCTCCAGTGTTGAGCCCCACGCGAATCTCGACCGGCGGATTCCCCGCCGCACGCAAGCCGGCCGAATATTTCGCCATGTCCTCCTGCACCCGCAGCGCCGCGTACAGACCGCGCTGTGCGTGATCTTCATGCGCGACCGGCGCGCCGAACAGCGCGAAGATTCCGTCGCCGGTGGACTGCACGATATAACCGTCGTAGCGATGCATCGCGTCGATCATCAGCTTCAGCGCCGGATCGACAATCGCGCGAGCCTCTTCGGGGTCGAGACTCTCCATCAGGTCCATCGAGCCCTTGATGTCGGCAAACAGCGCCGTCACCGTTTTGCGCTCGCCGCCCGCCGCATCCGCAACAGCCTGCTCCAACCGCACCCGCACAGCAGCCTCGACCACAGATGAAGCTGGCTTAGCGCTAGCACCGGCTCCCCGAGCCACCGCAAGCGTCCCACCACACTCACCGCAAAACTTAAACTCAGGCGGATTCTCCAACCCGCACCGAGGACACCGGTTAGCAAGCGGCGTAGCGCATTCGCCGCAAAATTTCATCCCGGCTGGATTGTCAGTGCCGCAACTCGAGCATCGCATGGCTATGCAGTTTATCCCACTTTATCGAATGTGAAACCCGCGGTGGGTTTCACGCTTCCTTCGGCAGGGGTGACCCCTGCACCCGGTACTAAGAAAAAAGATCGGGACTTCGTCCCTGTTAGCGAATATCTTTACTACATGCGGAATTACTCCATTAGTACGGTTGGCGTGCGGCGAGCGATCCTGTTCGGCGCTGTTCTCTTCGCAGCAGTTGCGGTCGGGTTGCATAGCGCAGAGGGCCAGACTCAGCCACCGGCACCTGACACGCTCAGGCCGCCCGCCGGCGAACATCTGCGGGCGCACGCGCATGCATCCGGGCAACAAATTTACACCTGCGATGGATCAAAATGGATTCTCAGCGGACCCAACGCCAAACTCTTTGATGAAGCCGGGAAAAAGGTCGGGTCTCACTTCGCCGGGCCAACCTGGCAATGGTCGGACGGCAGCCGAGTAACCGCGAGACCGATAGCCAGTGCTACCCCCGATCCGGAGTCGATTCCATGGCTACTATTGACCGCGACTGGTCACATCGGCGATGGCGTGATGAAGAACGTTTCCATTATCCAGCGCCTGCAGACGAAGGGCGGTAAAGCCCCCGCTAGCGGCTGTGAAGAATCGCACAAGGGCGCGCAGGCGCGAGTCTCTTATTCAGCTGACTACTATTTCTACGGGCCCTAATACACCGAGAGGAGATAGAGGGTTACCACTTCAGCCCCATCGCTTCAGTGAGAAACTTCATGAACGGCGATGCCGACGCGCATGCGCCGGAAAACAAATCCATGAACTCGGCCGAGCACACTTCCTTGCGCGTGAACTGCGTGCCGCCTACGAAGTCCTTGCGTTTGAGATCTTCGATCAGCGGATGGCCTGCGTCGTAGCCTTTGGGCGGGCGCGACAGCATGTCGCCCATCATTTCGAAGCGCGCCTTGAATTTGCGATCGCCGATCGAGCTTTTCCATTTCGATGGGTGCGCTACGATCGCGTCGCGGATTTTGGCGACTGTGTCTGCTTGCGGATGCCATACGCCGACGCCGGCGAAAGCCTCAGCGGGCGAGAGCGACAGGTAGAAGGACGGCGAGTTCAAGTGCGCGCCGTCGCGATGGCCGAACGCCGCGGACGCGTTGGTATGATACGGCGTCTTGTCGCGCGAGAAGCGCAGATTGCGGTATATGCGCATCATCGAGCCGCCGGTCGGGCGCGGATCCGCCACGAAACACGCGCTGATCTTGCGCAGCCGCGGCGCGAAATCCGCGATGAACGCCAGCATCGGCTCGCGCACGTCATGTTCGTAGCGCGGTTTGTTCCGCATGAACCAGTCGCGATTGTTGTTGCGGCTCAGCTCTTCGAAGAATTCGAAAAATCGCGGAGTAAAGTAACGCGCTGCCATCGCATCCGCTTCACGCGAGGATGAATTCGTTCAAAATCTTGAAGTAGCGATCCGGCTGGTCGCGATATGCTCCGTGGCCGGCGTTCTCGAACACTTCGAGCCGCGCCACATCCGGTGCCATCGCGGCCGCGATGTCCTTCGAGTCGGCAACCGGCAGAATCGGATCGAGTTCTCCCGCGCTAATCAGCGTCGGGCACTTTATCCGGCCAAGGTCGGGAAGAAAGTTGAAGGTATGCGATTCGTGTTTGAAGAAATCCGCGGTCACCTCGAGATTCATCACCACTCGCCGCGCGACCTCGGGCGCCGGCGGAGTGCGGTTGTACAGGGGGAGACATTTTTTCTGATAGTCGGGCATCGTCTCCGGGCCAGGATTCTCGAAAAATCGGCGCGCCACTTCGCGCACTTCCGCGCCGCCCAGCCGCTCGAACATTTCCAGCGACCGATCCTGTCGGCTTACCGCGGCGGTGCTGCTCAATACCAGCTTGCCCGGATGCTCGGGATGGCGCGTGGCATACGACATCGCAACCATCCCGCCGAAGGAGTTGCCCATCACGATCGGGCGCTCGATCTCCATCGCCTCGCAAAACGCGCGCACATCGTCGCCCCATTGCGGAAGATTCCATTTCGCGGGATCGCCGCGATCGCTACGCCCGTTGCCGCGATGGTCGAGATAGATGACCTGTGCGATGGCCGTCAGCCGCGAGAAGTCGGGCTTGAAGTTCGAATGATCGAAGCCGGGGCCGCCGTGAAGCAGGACTACCGTCGGCACCTCGCGCATCGTCGCGCCGTCGGGTCGCAGCTTCGCGCCATCAACGTCGAAGAACAGTCGAACGTCGCCAATGTTTACGCGCATCGGCGGACTTGTAACGCGAACAGGCACGCAGCGCAAACACGCTAGCGCTCGATGCGTAGATGGAAGAGGCCGTCGCGCGCTGTCGATTCGAGCATCACGTAGCCTTCCGCTTCCGCCGCGCCGGGAATGTCGCGAGCGCCGCGCGGATCGTCGAGCGTCAGCTCGAGCACCTCGCCGGGCTCCATCTGCTCGAGCCGCACTTTCGCACGCGCCCAGTTGAGCGGACACTTGACGCCTCGCAGGTCGAGGCGAATCGTTTTGCCGCGCGCTTCCATGCCTGCATGATTCTTACCATACGGCGCGCGCCCGTGAATCC
>JBAWCX010000505.1:0-2275 GCA_049590495.1 Binatus sp. (SeqCode) | reverse complement strand
TACGACGGCTCTAGAGTCGCCGAAGTGCATGCGGAGCCCGAGCTGACCGCGATGTCGTTGATACCCATCAGCAGCGACTCGCCCTCGACATACGCGAAGCTCACGTTGAGATTGCCAGGCAGGCGCTCGGTCGGATGACCGTTGACGTAAATCTCGTCGAGCCGCTCGAAGAGTCCAGCCTGCAACTGACTGCGCAACTGAATCAGGCGCCGCGCCTCGTCCGGCATTTCCTTGCCCGCGATTTCGCACGCCGCGCCGAGCCCGACGATCCCGGGAACGTTGAGCGTACCCGAGCGCATCCCGCGCTCATGGCCGCCGCCGTCCATCTGCGGCGAGATTCGCACGCGCGGTCCCTTCGAGCGGACGTAGAGCGCGCCGATTCCCTTCGGCCCGTAAATCTTGTGTGCGGTGATCGACGCGAGATCGACGCCCGCTTTCTCGACGTCGACCGGCACCTTGCCGACTGCCTGGACCGCGTCGCAATGGAACACGATGCCCTTTTCCTTGGCGATCTTGCCGATCTCCGCGATCGGATGAATCGTGCCGATCTCGTTGTTGGCCCACATGATCGTGATGAGCACGGTCTTGTCGGTTATCGCACGGCGCACCGCGTCCGGATCGACCATCCCGTACTTGTCGACGGGCAGGTACGTGACCGTCGCCTTTCCCGCCCGCTCGAGTGCGCGGCAACTGTCGAGCACGGCCTTGTGCTCGGTGACGCAGCTGATGATGTGGCTGCCCTTGTCTTTGTAAAACTCGACGACGCCTTTGATTGCCAGGTTGTCGGATTCGGTGGCGCCGCTGGTGAAAATAATTTCCTTGGACTTGGCGCCGATCAGCGCCGCGATCTGGTCGCGCGAGCGAGAGACAGCCTCTTCCGCCTCCCAGCCGAAGCTATGGTTGCGGCTGGCGGCATTGCCGAACTTCTCGGTGAAATACGGAAGCATCGCATCGAGCACGCGCGAATCGACGCGCGTGGTCGCATGATTGTCCATGTAAACAGGCTTCTTAAGCATCTCTTTTCTCAGTATCTATTCAGTCTCTTTGGGTTCGTTCCGTCAAAAAAAGGCTCCGATCCTCAATAGTGGACCTGCTAGGTATAGTATAAGGCTTCCAACGAAACAGTCAAACGAAATGGAGCCCCACCGGTCCATCAACAGGAATACTGGACCCAATCAGTCTAGTAAAGCGATTGCGCCCGCCTGTCAAGGACAATATGAGCCTTACCGAACGGTCAATCAAGCCAAAAGGTTAGCTTTCCCGGCGCGCGTTAGGCGCTTGCCATTCAAACGTAGATCTCGAACAATATCACTAGAGAGCTCAGTTGATTGAGCGAAGAATTCTTCGTAAATCGAGAGAATATCACGCGGCCGCCTACGCATCCGGGCGTGCTCTTTGCGCGCGATATCCTGCCTGAACTCGGGCGTCGTACTGTGGGCGAGCTGGCGGCGCTGCTTCATGTCAGCCGGCAGACCTTGCATCGGGTGATGGCAGGCCGGGCCACGATCAGCCCGGAGATGGCAGTGCGGCTCGGCAAATCGTGCGGCAATGGGCCCGAACTGTGGCTGAATCTGCAGGCGCGCTACGACGCTTGGGAAGCAACCCGCCGCCTCCGCAAGGAAATCGACAACATACCGACGCTCACCCGTTAGATCAGCCTCCGCCCGCTCCTCGCCCCGGCTTTCGATTTTGCAAGCGGAAACGGGCTAAGTGGATTCCGACGAGAGACTATCTGATGAATTAGGAATACTCTCTGTTCCGCTGGAACGGGGCCTTCTTTATCCCGAAGTGTCATGCACAGACGACGTGTTCTTCTAAGTCTGTTCCTTTTGGTTCAGACCCTACTTCTAGTGACCGCTCGGAATTCGCGCGCCGGGGTCATCATTTGGCTGGAAGAAGGGCCGTCGATCGAAGGCGGGAAACCACGGCGCGACCATTTGATCGAAGTTATTCAAGGGCACAAGGAATGGCTCTTTAGCACCGGACAGCAATTCCAACCGATCTCGCGGGCGACGGATGCAGTCGTTGAAGATCTCGACAAAGGCGTCCGGACCGATATCTTTTACTCGGACAAGAAATACTCCGTCTGGAAGCCGTGGCCGACTCCTTACACTGGCGGGCATCCCCATGGCGTGGGCGAGCTGAAGCCCACCGGCCGGTTTCACAAAGTGGCCGGCTATTCCTGCGAAGATTATATGGGCACTGGTGAGTCTACTCTCTGGGGACCCATGACTGAGGTCGATTGCGTCTCACATGACGCACCCGGTGTCCAGGA
>JBAWCX010000504.1:0-5783 GCA_049590495.1 Binatus sp. (SeqCode) | reverse complement strand
GCATAGAACTGGGACCCGCGGCGCATGACGCTCACGTCGGCGCGACTCTCCTGGACAGGCTTGGCGAACTCGCGCGCGGCGCCGGACTGAAGCCGGGAGCTTGCGCTATCGTCACGGACTCGAACGTCGAAAAGCTCTACGGCGCGCGCGTCGAGGATACGCTCCGCAAGAGCGGCTTCGCGCCGGTCGTGATTTCGGTGCCGCCGGGCGAAGCATCCAAGTCGCTCGCGACGCTCGAGCTGCTCTATGACCGCATGACAGCGGCCGGCCTCGACCGCAGCAGCACGGTGTTCGCGCTCGGCGGAGGCGTCGTTGGTGACCTCGCGGGATTTGCGGCCGCCACCTTCCTGCGCGGCGTGCCGCTCGTGCAAGTGCCGACCACGGTGGTCGCGCAAGTTGACTCCGCGCTCGGCGGCAAGACCGCTATCAACCATCGTCACGCCAAAAACCTGATCGGCGCGTTCTACCAGCCGCGGCTGATTGTCGCCGACGTGACCACGCTCGCGACGCTGCCGGACCGCGAGTTTCGCGAGGGCCTGGCCGAGGTCATCAAGTATGGCGCAATCATGGACGTGCCAATGATCGCCGACCTGGAACGCGACCTCGACGCGATCCTTGCACGCCGCGCCGACCTGCTCGAGCAAGTCGTCGCGCGATCGCTGATGCACAAAGCCGCCGTCGTCGCCGCTGACGAGCGCGAAAGCGATCTTCGCAAAACTCTCAATTTCGGCCACACCATCGGCCATGCGATCGAAGCGAGCGCCGGCTATGGCAGCTACTTTCACGGCGAGGCGGTCGCCATCGGAATGGTCGCTGCGGCGCGGCTCTCATCGCGATACGCGGGCTTGTCGGCCGACGAAGCGTCGCGTCTCCATCGCCTGATCGAGCGCGCCGGCTTGCCCACCGCGATGCCTCCCAATTGGCGCAGCAACGAATTTCTCCGCGCGCTCGGCCTCGACAAGAAGCGCGCTGCGGGCGCGATTGAATTCGTGCTGCTCGACCGCCTCGGCCATTCGTTGACAAAAAGTCTCCTCATTGACGACATTGTGTCATCACTTGTCGAAAATCTCCGAAAAGTGTGACTTCAAGTGTTCCTTGGGTGACTAATTGTCACGAAAAATCCGTTTGTGTGCTTGGCGTGTCTGTGATGTGTTTAGTATGTAGTGAGTTGCGTACGCAGGGCTGATTCAACCCGTAGATGATTAAGAGCCGAGAACACGGGGGAAAGGCGCGTAACGCAGAGGTGACACATGGATCGATTCGATGAAATGAGGAGCAGGGTCCTGACGGTGCAGGAAGTGTCTAGCTACCTGCGGGTGCATCCTTCCACGATCTACAGGATGCTCAAGAAAAACCTGCTGCCGGCGTTCCGCGTCGGCAGCGACTGGCGCTTTACTGTCGAGGCAATCGACAAGTGGCGCGCCTCGGTGGAATGCGGCGTTCCCACTCCACGCGAGCCACAAGCGCATAGTGCGGAAGTCGCCGGATAGGCCCGGCTCAACGAAAATCTACGCGCCGGTCCTCTGATTCTGGATACACCGGCGCGGATTTTCTCCCTCCACCTCGGGCGGGTCTTCGCCTCTTCTTCGCCCGTCAGCTTCAGCGCCCGCGCAAGATTCCTTGAAGACGTGAGTCAATTGGGACGATTTGGCTTGGGCTCCTCGTCGCTGCCAAAGAACGATACGAGGAGGATCAGCACTACGCCGATCGAGATGGCGCTGTCCGCCACGTTGAACACCGGGTAGTTCAGGTCGTAGTAGTGCGCGCGCATAAAGTCGATCACGCGGCCGCCGCGAAGCGCCCGATCGATCAGGTTTCCAGTCGCGCCGCCCATGATCATCGCGAACGCGACCGAATTGATCGACACGCGCTCCGATCGCACTATCAACACGGCGAGAACGATTATCGCCGCGCATGACATCGACAATAGAAACGCTCGGCGCACCCACGGCGGCGCCTCCGCCAGCATGCTGAACGCCGCGCCCGGGTTCAGCGTGTACGTGATGTCCAAATAGTTCGGAATCAGCGCGATACTCTCATACAGCGCCATGTGCGCCTGCACGAACAGCTTGGTTGCCTGGTCGAGTACGATGATCGGAATAGTGATGGCGCCGAACAGGAACAGAAACGGCCTGCGCGGCGCGCCGCCGACCAAATCTTTGCCTTCTCCCCGTCCGGCGAGCACCTCGGGAAGAGCTTTCGCACTCGATCGTTCCGCCATCGGCTACGCTCCCACCACCGCGCGGCATCTCGCGTCCAACTGATCGCCGCCGCCGTCGTCGAAGTACTTCCAGCATCGCGCACACTTCACGCCCGACGCATGACGCCCGACCAGCGTGATTGCGGGATTCGCGGCAGCTCGCGCGAAGGTGCCATTTTCGCCGAGAGTGAAATCCTCGCGGTCAGCGGCCTGCCGCCTGATCTCGGCTGCTTCCGCATCGCCCAGAAAAGCAACGTCCGAGACGATGAACAAGTCTTTCAGCTCTTCGCGATACCGCTTCAACGTGTCAGCAAGCCCGCTCTCAGAGCCACCGTCAGCGCCGAGGCTGATGGCGGCATCGAGCGGCGCGCCGATCGTTCCCGACTTGCGCATCGCCTCGAGCAGCTTGAGCGCCTCGTCGCGAACCTTGAGCAGCCGCTCCCATCGCGCCTCCAGTTCTTCATCGCGCCACGACGGATTCGCGGGATGCATGGCAGTCAGGTGCACGCTCTCGAGCCGCGTCCCCGGGATATACGCGTATACTTCCTCCGCCGTGAACGGAATCAGCGGCGCGAGCATCCTGACCAGCGCGTCGAGGATATTGAACAGCGCGGTCTGCGCTGAGCGCCGCTCGCGCGAGTTCTCCGCCGAGCAATAGAGGCGATCGCGCGCGACGTCGATATATAGCGAGCTCAAATCGACGACGATGAAATTCTGCATCACCTGGAATGCGGTCTGGAATTCGAAAGCATCGTAAGCGCGCCGCACTTCGGTCTTGAGCCTCTCAGTGCGCGCCAGGATGAACCGATCGAACTCGAGCATCTCGTTGTATGCGACCGCGTCGCGCGCGGGATCGAAGTCCGCGAGGTTGCCCAGCACGAACCGGCACGTGTTGCGAATCTTGCGATATGACTCTGACACCGCCGTGAAAATCGTTTGGCCGAGCGTGATATCGGCGGTGTAGTCGAGCGACGCGTACACCAGCCGCAGAACGTCGGCGCCCATCCGCCCGACGGCATCGACGGCGTCTTCCGAGTTGCCGAGCGACTTCGACATCTTGCGGCCTTTGTCGTCCACTGTTAGCCCGTGATTGATCACGCTCTTGAACGGCGCGGTGCCGCGGTCCGACACTGCGCAGACCAGCGACGAGCTGAACCATCCGCGCGCCTGCTCGACCGCTTCCAGGTACGCGTCCGCCGGCCACTTCAGTTCCGGCCGCGCAGCCAGCACCGCGGCTTGCGACGAGCCCGAATCGAACCAGACGTCGAGGATGTCCTCTTCCTTGACGAAAACCGCGCCGCCGCACTTCGCGCACTTGACGTCCGGCGCTACGAAGTCGGCCGCCGGCCGGCTGTACCACGCGTCGGAGCCTTCGCGCGCGAAAATCTCCTCGACGCGATCCATCGTCACGAGCAGCGGCGCGACCTCATCGCATTCCGCGCATCTGACCGCCGGAATCGGCACGCCCCACGCACGCTGGCGCGAGATCGTCCAGTCGGGCCGCGTCTCGGTCATGTTGCGGATTCGATCGCGCGACCACGCAGGATACCATTTCGCGTTATCGATCGCGTCGATCAGCTTGGCGCGCAGTCCGTGATGGTCGATGCTCACGAACCATTGCTCGGTCGCAAGAAAAATCAGCGGATTGTGGCATCGCCAGCAATGCGGGTAGCTGTGCGAGAAGTTTTGCGCATGCAGCAGCGCGCCGGCCGCGCGCAATCTCTCGACGATCGACTTGTTCGCCTTGAAGACGTTCTGCCCCTCCCACTCTCCACCGTCCCTCGTGAACACTCCGCGGCCGTCGACCGGCGTGAACGGCGCCAGTCCGTACTTCTGGCCCACCACGAAATCCTCGTAGCCGTGTCCGGGCGCAGTATGCACCAGCCCGGTGCCGGTGTCCGCCGTCACGTGCTCGGCGTACATCAGCTTCACGTCGCGCGGCAGAAACGGATGCCGAAAAATATCCTGGCCGTCGAGCGCCTTGAGCGCCGCGCGGTCGAGCGCGATTCGTTTTTCGACTGCGAGCCCGCAGGCCATTTCGACGTGGTCCGCCAATCGCGACGCGACCACGTAGTAATGATCGCCAACCTTCAGCGCGACGTAGTCGAAGGTCTCGTTCAGTGAGATTCCAAGGTTCGCCGGTAACGTCCATGGCGTCGTCGTCCAGATTACCGCCGACAGGTTGCCGGCCTTATGCGCGGCGGCCAGTTCGGCGCGGTCGTTGGCTTCTGCAGCCAGCGCACCCGCATCCTTGAGATTCGAATTGAAAGCGAACGCGACGTAGATCGAAGGCGATACGTGTTCGCGATACTCGACTTCGGCCTCCGCCAGCGCCGAGCGGCAGTCGAAGCACCAGTGCACCGGGCGCAGTCCGCGATACACATAGCCGCTCTCGACCATTTTGCGCAGCACGCGGATTTCCGCCGCGTCGTACTCCGGCGCCATCGTGAGATACGGCTTGAACCAGTCGCCGATACATCCCAGCCGCCGAAAATCCGAGCGTTGCAAATCGACCCACTTCTCCGCTTCTGCCCGGCACAGCTTGCGCAGCTCAAGCTTGGGTGTCGTGCGCGCCTTATCGCCGCCGAGGTCGCGCGACACCTTGTACTCGATCGGCATCCCATGACAGTCCCATCCCGGCACGAACGGCGCGCGATATCCGAGCATGGAGCGCGACCGCACCACGAAGTCCTTCAGAATTTTGTTGAGCGCGGTCCCCAGATGCACCCGGCCGTTCGCGTACGGCGGGCCGTCGTGCAGCACCCAAGACTCCGCATCCTTGCGCGCCTCCATCAGGCGGCCGTAAAGGTCGGTGTCGTCCCAATGCTTGAGCATTTCCGGCTCCCGCTTGGGCAGATTCGCCTTCATCGGGAAGTCGGTCCGGGGAAGTTTCAGCGTCGATTTATAGTCGGTCTCAGCCACTCGCTAGGGAATCTCCTTGGCCACTATCCGGGAAAGATGTGCGTGCGATCCAGATTAACGCACGTGGCGTTCCTTCGCGAGCATCGAGTATTTTCGGTAGTGACCCAATTTGAAAACTAATTAGGTTTCCAGCCGTTCCAAAAGAAATCGCAGGCCGCTTGGTCTTCAAAGTGGCTCCAAATCTCCACGCACTGTCGATCACGAAATCGCCACACCACGCAGATGCGTTGATCGAGAACCCGGCCGCCTCGCCTGAGAGTCGCGCGCTCGACGCTTGCTACGAAATTCTCCGCGCCTGATACACTTATGAGACGAACTTCGGGGGACGCGTCGTAGGAAAGGGCAGCCGACATTGCACGCTTCAGGATGGCCCCTCGTCCTTCGAGCGTTCCTCCGCCCAAGTGCAGTCCCGGAAGGTGATAGACGGCCTCGGCGGCGAGAAGTTCCGAGAAGGCGCTTGGATCGCCTGAGAGAAAGAGTTCGTAGGCGCGGGAGAGCCGGCTGGTATTTTCGGCATCCATTGGCTTCAGATTAGGACACGACCGATTAGGACACTACCAGTATTTTCGTCCGTCTCAATTCGCTTTCGCTGCCTCCAAGGTAACCGAGGATCTTCTCAAGCCTCTCGACCGGACTGTTGGATTCGAGCAGGGTCTGCTGT
>JBAWCX010000503.1:0-5107 GCA_049590495.1 Binatus sp. (SeqCode) | reverse complement strand
GCGCGAGTTCTGGCTCAAGGTGCATCGCGAGGAGCCGCCGAAGATCTCGCCGCTGCCGGCCTTCTACCGGCAGACGCAGGCGGCCTACAAAGTGCTGGCCACTGCGGGTGGCGGCTCGATGAAATCGTTGAGCAAGGACGCGCACATCAATCAGCAGGTGTTGATCCTTGCGTTCGGCGACCAGTGGCAGTCGCAGGTCTCTGCGTTCGGCCGCGGGCTCAATAACAGCAGCGCGAGCCCGTAAATATTTGCGTCCGGCCAATCGTCTACTATGATGGCGGCCGGGAAGACATGAAAAATGTCAAGATACTCAGCGCGGTCGCCCTTGCGGCCGCGCTGTTTTTTCCGGCGAATGTGTCGCGAGCATATGACTTGCAGCACGCTCGCGCGCAGAAGGATCTCACGCCGGCGCTCCAGCAGTCGCTTGAGGACAAGCTTTCGGATGTGACCGGGCCCTACTTTGACGAGCAGGACGAGAAGAAAGCCAAGGGCCAGGTGTACATCGACCTTTTGCAGAAATTCGAGTACCTGCCGACCTACGGTCCGCACAATCACCTGGTCGTGAGCTGCAAGCTGGGCGGCGTCGAGTACAACCCGGTCAAGCCGGGGACGGCCAAGGGACTCGCCACCGGCAACCTCAAGTATCTCGTGTTCACCTACGCGCTTGACGACGGGAAGTGGGTGTCGGTCGCGAAGCCCAAGTGGGAAACGCAGAACCTGGGCGCGGCGGGCGCGGCGCAAATGAGGCAGGGCCTCGCGCGCGGCGAGCAGCGCAAAGCCGCGATGGAAAAGACCGCTCAGACCCATGCCGCGGCCGCCGCAGCGGCAGCCGCCGCTCAGAAAGCAGCCGACCGCTCCGGACAGTAGGCGGTCCTGGAAGTCATAGCTTCGTGAAGCCGTCCGCGCTCCATTGTTCCGAGCCAACTCCGTTGTGGACGAACAACAGCCCGTCCGGATCGTATTTTCGCTTGATTTCAGCGAGGCGCTGGTAGTTGGTGCCCCAGTACGCTTGCTGGAATCCCTTCTCGAAGTAGTTGCTCTCACTCACATACGCTCCGGTTTCCCCTGCGACAGCGCGCAGTTGATTCACGCATTGGTCAATGCGCTCCGCAGCGCTCCGGCCTTCCACAACCGACGGCTCATGCCCGGGAATTCCCGGATATGCGGGTCCCTGGGCGTCGGCCACGATCGCGAGCGCGAAGGCGGTCAGCGCGGCCGGATTCATTGCGGTGTCCTTCGCCCGGGCGATAGCGTCGGGCGGCGCTCCGGCGAGTCCTTTGTTGAAGTGCAGGCCGACCTCTGAGTACCGCGAGCTTGCAAACAGCGCATCGGCGAGACGCTGCTGAGCGTCATTCTCGAGCAGCGATTCGGGCAGCCACAGCGATTCGTACGCCCAGAGGAACCAGCCGGCCTCGAACATGTTGCCTGCCCACCACGCGTTATTTGGCCCCGCGCCCGGCCGTTTGTCGAAATTGAGAACAGGCTGCAAAGGCAGGTAGTCGAGGACATCGTCAAGCAATGCGATCAGCGGGTTGCCAGTTCGAGGGAAAGCGATTTCAGGCCAACGGTCTTTCCACCATTGCACGTCCCAGAAATGCCGTGCCGGCACGCTCCCGATGACCATCGGATGTTTATGCGAGTATCCATCAGGCGAACGTTTGACCCAATCCAGAAATGGCTGCCAGACGTTCTTCGCCTGCTCCGCGTCGATTCCGTGAGCGAGCATTTGGATTTCAAACGTGTTGTCAGGCCTTAGGCGGGCCTGCTCTCCCCAATTATCGTTGAAGAGATGCTCGCGGTAGAAGCTCACGAACTGGCGGATGAGGCGCCGGTAGGAATCGTCGGACGGCGCTTTGATCGTGAAGTTGGCGATGCTGAAGGACTCGGGAAGATCGTGAACACGCAGCGTCATCTTACTCACCACGCCGAAGCTGCCGCCTCCGCCGCCCTTCAGCGCCCAGAACAGATCGGGGTTCGTGCTGGCATTCGCGACGCGAATCTGGCCGTCGGCAGTGACTACTTCGGCTTCCAGCAAGCTTCCTGCGGCAGTGCCGTAGTGCTTCGAGAAACTTCCGAAGCCACCACTTTGAACCAGCCCGCCCAGGCATACAGTGGTGCATCCGCCTCCTTGAACGTATTTCCCGCCCTGGGTCGTAACTGCCTGATAGGCCTGCATCCCGATCGTTCCAGCGCCGAGCGTCACAGCGGGTTGTGGTTGTAGAGAATGCTCGCACCCCTGGGGAACGAATTCGGTATGCATCGCGATGTCGTTCATGTGCCGCGTCCAGATCAGCAGCGAATCAGGCGCATTGGACGTGCCCTGATAGCTGTGGCCGCCGCCCTTAACGACCAGTCGCAAATCATTTTGGCGCGCGAAATTCACAGCTGCGGCTATGTCTTGCGCATTTCTTGCCGCGACCGCGTAAACGCTCGGTTTGGTAGCCCATGCGTCGACCCATCCCAAAGTCTGCGTGAGCCCGGGCTGATCGCCGATATAGTACGGATTTTTGATGTTCTTCGAGACAAGCTCGGCTGCGGCGCTGTCGGGATCGGTCTCAGACACCGAAAGGGGAAAGTCTACTGGGATCAAATTTCCGCCGACTGCCTCATTGAGTTGCTTCCACGCCGACGGCGACGGCCACGTGGCATCGGAAGGACGGCGCCGGCGGAAATTTGTACTCGCAGACAGCCGGTGCGGCAAAAGCGGGATGAGCGCCGCCGTCCCGACCGCTTTCAAAAATGCTCTTCTGTTCATCGATCCAGCCGTTGCGAGTCACCGCCTCGTCGGGATTTATCGCTTATCTTCCCGACGCGGCTGCTTGCTCGACTACGTGATTCTGCACTTTGCTGTGGAAGCGGCCGTAGCTGAAATAGATGACGAGCCCGATCAGCAGCCACACGAAAAAACGAATCCAGGTAACCACCGGCAGACTCGCCATCAGGTAAACGCAAAACACGACGCCGAGAATCGGCACCAGCGGCACCAGCGGCGTGCGGAACGGGCGTTTCATGTTGGGCTCGACGTGGCGCAGGATCCATACGCCAAAGCATACCAGCACGAACGCGAACAGCGTCCCGATATTCGTCAGCTCCGCGATTTCCTGGATCGGCAGCAACGCCGCCGTGATTCCGACTGCGAATCCGGTCAGCGTGGTCGGTATGTACGGCGTGCGATACTTCGGATGTATCCGGCTGAAGGCGGGCGGCAGCAAGCCGTCGCGCGATACGGCGAAAAATACGCGCGATTGCCCGAGCATCAGCACCAGCAGCACCGAGGTCAGGCCCGCGACCGCGCCGAGCGAGATGAATCCCGACAACGCATGCATCCCGCGCAGCACGAAGGCCGACGCCAGCGGCGCGTTCACGTCGATCAGGTGGGCCGGCACCATCCCGGTCAACACGCCGGCGACCAGGATATAAAGCAACGTGCAAACGAACAGCGAGCCGAGGATGCCGAGCGGCAGATCGCGATTCGGATTGACGACCTCCTCAGCCGCCGTCGACACCGCGTCGAACCCGATGTAGGCGAAGAAAATCACCGCCGCGCCTTTCATCACGCCCGCCCAGCCCATCGGCGCGAACGGACTCCAGTTCGCCGGCCTGATGAAGAACGCGCCGACGACGATCACGGCGCCGATCACCACCAGCTTAATCCCGACGATGATCGAATTGATTCGCGCGCTCTCCGATATGCCGATGTACAGCACGTACGTGATCAGCATCACGATCAGCAGCGCGGGCAGGTTGATGATCGCGCCGGGCGCCGAGCCGGGTGCGTTGGTGATCGCGACCGGCAAATGAATTCCGAGGCCGTGCAGGATGACGGTCAAGTATCCCGACCATCCCACCGCGACGGCGGCCGCGCCGACCGCGTATTCGAGCACGAGGTCCCATCCGATGATCCAGCCGACCAGCTCGCCCATCGTCGCGTACGAATATGAATACGCGCTGCCGGCCACCGGGATCATCGCGGCGAACTCCGCGTAGCACAGCGCGGCCATCGCGCACGCAAACCCCGACACGACGAACGAGAGCACGATCGCGGGACCGGCGTATCTTGCCGCGGCGACGCCGGTCAGCACGAAAATTCCCGCACCGACGATCGCGCCTATCCCTAGTAGCGTGAGATCGAGCGCTCCCAGAGCCCGCTTCAGGCCGCCCGAGCGCGAGTCCGCCTCCGCCATCAATGCCGCAGCCGGCTTGCGCCGGAAAAGTTGCGCTCTAAGCCCGGTATCGCTCATCCCCGCCTCCACTCCCGCCGCTTTCACCACGCTTGGTATCCGCCGTCCACCGAAATTACCGACCCCGTAACGTAGCTTGAAGCGGGACTGGCAAGGAAGATCACCGCGCCGCGAATCTCTTGCGCGAGGCCCAGCCGCTTCATCGGCGTGAACGCTTCCATCCGCTCCTTGTTCGCAGGCTTGGCGATTCCGCCTTCGGTCGCCTCGGTGGGAATCCATCCTGGCGCGATCGCGTTGACCAGAATTCCGTAGCCGGCCCATTCGACGGCCAACTGACGCGTCAGATTCGCCAACGCCGCCTTGGTCGCCACGTATGCCGACAGTCGGTACACCGAACTCGCCACCGACGCGTAGATCGAGGCCATGTTAATGATTCGGCCGGGCTGTTTGACCTCGATCAGGCGGCGCGCGACGCGCTGCGCGAGCATCATCGGAGCGGTGAGATTCACCGCGATCGCTTCGTCCCAGGCCTCTCGCTTAAAATTCTCGGCGCGCCCGGTCGGCGATACGCCGGCGTTGTTCACCAGGATGTCCACGTCGCCGAGCGCGGCCGACGTCTCGGCCATCACGCGATCGAGGTCGTCCTCGCGCGTCACGTCGGCGCCGATTCCGATCGCCTTGACGCCGTGCGCCTTCGCCAGCTCTGCGGCAATTCGCGTGACTCGCTCTTTGCGCCGCGCGACGAGAGCAACGTCAGCGCCCGCAATCGCCAGCGCCTTTGCGCATTCCACGCCCAACCCGGACGACGCGCCGGTGACCAGGCCGTGACGCCCGCGCAGAGAGAACAGCGATTCGAGCGAATCCATTGAAGGTTTCAGTCGCCGAAAACTTCGCCGGCGGCTTGTGCGGCGGCCGCCACCGCTCGA
>JBAWCX010000502.1:0-3547 GCA_049590495.1 Binatus sp. (SeqCode) | reverse complement strand
GTAGATGAGTTTCTTGTTGTAGAGATCGACGAAGACTTTGGTGACCGCGTTGGACAGCCCCGCGTCCAGCGTGAAGCGCTCGCGGCTCCAGTCGCATGACGCGCCGAGCCGGCGCAACTGGTTCAGGATTCGGTCGCCGTAAGTCTCGCGCCATTGCCAGACGCGATCGACGAACGCGTCGCGGCCGAGCTGATGGCGGTCCTTGCCTTCCTTCGCGAGATCTTTCTCGACGGCATTCTGCGTCGCGATCCCGGCATGGTCGGTGCCCGGCAGCCACAGCGTGTTGTAACCCTGCATCCGGCGCGTGCGGACGATGATGTCCTGCAGCGAGACGTTGAGCGCGTGGCCGAGATGGAGCTGGCCGGTGACGTTCGGCGGCGGGATAACGACCGAGAAGACTTTGCCCTCGCGCGCGGGATCGGCCTTGAAGTAGCCAAGGTCGATCCACTTCTGAAACCATCGTTCTTCAGCGGACTTGGAATCGAATGTCTTGGGCAAATCCACGCGCTTCGCTCCGTCGAAAAAAGGGCGCGATGCGCCCTTCGTTGTCAAATCATATTGTCCCGCCGGTCGCCTCTCAAGCGCGATGCGCTCACGCCAATCGGTCGCGTCGATCTACAGCTTGTAAAATCGAGCCGGTTAATAATATCGTGCGCATGCTTGGACCTGGGGACGGGCGGTATTCGATTCGGGAGGGGACATTTCATGGCTGACGCGTTTCGCAAATTAGGTGTGGCTGCGGCGCTTGGAACGTTGATTCTGGCGGGCGGGATTTCGGGTTGCAGCTCGATATCCACCAACCACGTCGATTGCAATGTCGTGAAGCTGCAGCAGCAATCTGGCCGTTCCGATGCCGAGATAGCGTCGGCCATCGGCGCCAGCGAAGCGGACGTCGCAAAGTGCCACGGCCCGGAACACACGAGCAACAAGGATTCGACTGACACGATCCCCTCACCTAATTGAGGCGCAATGCGATGGCGCCAGTGAACAACTGGGATGGTGCGAGAGAGGGGACTTGAACCCCTACGAGCTTGCGCTCACAAGGTCCTGAGCCTTGCGCGTCTGCCATTCCGCCACTCTCGCGTCCGAGGCAAGAGTATACGGTTTAACCGGCTGATGATTCCAATTCAAGACGAGCCTCCGACACTCGCGCGGCCATCTTGAGCGCGTGGCGCCAGTGAAAAAGTGAAGAACAATCTGCGGTTACGATGAGTGAGCGGGTTCGCGGCGCGATTGCGCTTGCGCCGGCGCCGGGGTCGTCATCGCTTGCGCTGGACTTGAGTGCGGGCGACGGCCTCTCGAGCCGTCTCCTGGCGGAGCGCGGATGGCGCGTAGTTTCGACCGAGTATCGCACGCGCAAGTCCGGCTGGGTGGCGGTCAACCTCAACAACGATCTCCCGTTTCGTCCGGCGCGCTTCGACCTGGTGATGATGCTCGAAGTGATCGAGCATCTCGCCGACATCCCGCACATGCTCGCTGAAATCGCGCGCGTGATGCGGCCGGGCGGCGTCGCGATAGTCACCACGCCCAATCGCCTGAACGTCAGCTCGCGAATACATTACCTGCTGAGCGGCTACTACAAGGGACGGCGCGCGCCGCTGGCGTACAAGTATCGCGTCGCGGACGGCCGCAACTGGCACGTGATGGGCCTCAATGACCTGCATTGGATCGCGTGGGGGGCGGGACTGCGGATGGACGCGCTCGGGCGTAGCCGGCGCAAGTTGCGCTCGCGAATTTTTGCGCCGATTCTGTGGCCATTCATCGCGGGATTCTCGTGGATGCTCTACGGGCGCGGGGTGAAAGATCCGGAGCAGCGCAGAATCAATCGCGAGCTGTTTGGTTTCATGACCAGCGCGAGCTTGCTGATGGATGAAAATATCATCATGCGATTTCGCAAAATCGAATCTTGAAGACCTCTGTCATCGTTGCGACTCACAACCGGCCCGACTCGCTTCGGCGGCTGATTGCGAGCCTCGCGCCTGAGGTCGCGACAGGTTCGCGCGAGATACTCATCGCCGAGAACGGCACGCCCACGCCGATGGCCCTCGCGCTCGAAGGCGCGCCGCTCAAGCATCTGCACGATCCTCGCGCGGGCAAATGCCGCATTCAGAATCGCGCAATCGAGGAAGCGATCAACGAAAGCGAAATCCTGGTATTCCTCGATGACGACCTGGTCGTTGCGCCGGGCTATCTCGAGGCGGTCGAGCAGTTCTTTGATACGCGTCTCGAGTTTGCCGCGATGAAGGGGCGAATCCTGCCGGCCGAAGATCCCGATACAAAAGTCGGACCGATGGCCGTGTACCTCGACCTGCCGATCGCCGACCACGGCGACGAAGTGATCGAGGTGCGGGGAGTGCTCGGCGCGAACATGGCTTTTCGTGCGGATGCGCTCAAGCAAGTGGGACCCTTCGACGAACGCCTCGGTCCGGGCGCGGGCGGGCACGAGGAAGAAACCGAGATGTCGCAGCGGCTTCGGCGCGCGGGCTTTCGAATCGGCTACGCGCCGAGAGCTCTCGTCTATCACGAAGTGGATGCCACGCGCGCGAATCGCGAACGATTCATCAGAATTGCGCGCGAGCGCGGCCGATGCCGGATGCTGCATGAAAAACATTCCGCAGTCGACGTGATCGCCAAGAACGCGATCGCATGGATCAGGTTGCGAATCGCGCAGTTGACGGGCGCAGGGCTGCCGCGAATCGCGCGCGAGGAACGCCGGCTCGCGATCGCGCGCGGAATGTTCGACGGCCTCGGCGGGTGAACGGGCGGGCAGGCCTGAATGTTCAGAGAGAGCCAGATGAAGAGCAGAATCTTGAATCGCGCGCGAAAAATGCGCGCTGCAAAATGACCCTCACCTTCATCCTCTCCCTTACAGGGAGAGGGAATACACCCGCATCTTTTTGCTTAGTACTGGGTGCAGGGGTCACCCCTGCCGAAGGAAGTGTGAAACCCACCGCGGGTTTCACATTCAATTACGTGATCTACCCTTCCCCTACCCAATCGATTCGAGCAGCGCGTTGAGTTCATCGGCGTAGCGGGTCCAGGTGAATTTTTCGGCCGTCTCGCGGGCTTCGCGGCTGAGACTTGCGGGCGCGTCGAACAATGCGCCCAGGCGGAGCGCGACCTCGCCTACATCGTCGGGATTCTCGACTCGAAAGGCGCGCATCGAGGGCGGCATCAACTCGGCGACGCCCGAGAACGCGCTGGTCATCGCGGGCAATCCGGATGCCATCGCTTCCATTACGACGTTGCCGAACGGCTCGAACAGCGAGGGCATCGCAAACGCGTCGGCCGCATGGAAGATCGTCTCGACGTTGGGTTGCGGTCCCATGAAGACTACGCGCCCGCCGACATTGAGGGCGCGGGCGCTGCGCGCGAATTTGTCGGTCTGCCGATCGGCGCCTGCTACCAGCAGGAACGCGCCGCCCGCGACCAGCGGCCACGCTTCGATGAGGAATCCCAATCCCTTGCGCGCGAAGCCGTTGCCGACGAAGGCGACCACGCGCGCGCTGGCCGGAACGACAAACTTCTGGCGAATTGCGGCGCGCTC
>JBAWCX010000501.1:0-8023 GCA_049590495.1 Binatus sp. (SeqCode) | reverse complement strand
CGGGGGAAGGATTTGAACCTTCGACCTCCGGGTTACGAGAGAGTCGGTCATTTTGAGGTTGCTGTCAGGGCTCTTTGCGAGACAGGTTTGAGTTTGAACACCGGTGTTCAAACTGACCCGAATCGGGCTATTCCAAGCCACACTTTGGGCAACATTATTGAGGTTTTTTCTGATCTCTAGGTGGTTCAAATCCCGTCGGGGACGCTCAGTTTTCTTCCGGCTGACCTCTCAAATTGTCCGCCTTTTGTCCGTGGCGACGCGAGCATTTGGGCCGGCGCGGGAAATTTCACACTCTGGTCGCGAGAAAGAGAGCTGCGCCGCTGAGCCCGACTACTATTGATGCGTACCAGACCGGCCGCACCCGGGTGAGTGCTGCCACTGCGCCTAGGGCAATCGCGACCTGGAACAGAGCAACGCTGTTGGCAAATCGGTGATGCTGATGCATCAGATGGTCGCCCTCGGCTGACTTCTGGTCGCGCTCAGCTTCCTTTTCGCGGGCGACCTGCTCGATTGCAACCTGCTCGCGGGCGTAGCGCTGGCGCTCGTCGGCGAATGACGACGGCGGCTGTTTGCCAAGCGCGATCCATGACGACTCCGATGCCTGCTGGACCGCGGACTTGATCCCCTTCGCCTGGTAAGCCGCCCAGTTGTCCGACGCTTCAGCCTGCAGCCGGGTTGCCTCGGTCTTCAGTACGAGAGCCTCGTTCACGGTGCTGCCCGCGCGCAAGGCCGCAACGGCAGCCAGGGCGGCGAAGAGTGCGGTGCTGAGCGCGATCGCCTTCAGCAACGAGCCACCCGCGCGTTCGAGTTCCTCGTGAATCTTTTCGTCGAGGTTGTCGGTCTCGATTTCCGGCGTCTCAGGCACGAATGCACCTCCTAAGCGGGCTTACCGCATCGCACTTCGCAGCTAGCCATGCGTCTGAGATTTGATCGGCTGCTTTGGTCGCGCAATGCTGCCGCGAAGTGATTGAAAGCCACTCATTCGCCTTGACGCGATGATTATCGGCCTCAACTTGTGGCTTGGCCACAAATTCAATCAATTGAGGGTCTTTGACATAACTACGCGAGCTATAGTATTTCTGTTCGAGTCAAAATTTTAACTCCAGGCGTAACAGAACATGAGAAATTCGCAGTTTATTCCCGTGCTCGCCGCCGCGCTCCTTTTCGGCGGCACCATGCTCGCTTTTACGACCTCCCCCGCTCTTGCTCAAGACAGCTCGATCTTCGGCGGCCAACAGCCGGATCAGGACGAGACCGCAACCTCGCCAGACAAGAAAAAACCGCCTCTGGCGATTTCTGGATCGTGGTCGGGAACGCTCGATGACAACTTGGCGGGCGAAGGTAACCTCGACGTCGACTTTACCGAAGCGCCTAACGGAACGCTGACCGGCGACTGGTCGTTTGAATTCTCCTCGGGCACCGACTTTGGCACCATCAAGGGGAAAGCTACCTCAGACAAGGTCGCTATTTCCTTTATATTCGCTCCAAAACGACCATTTGTTCATTGCAAGTTCTCGATTGCCACCACGGATGCGAGCGACACCGGGATATCCGCTCCCTATCATTTTACGGCGTGCGGTCCCCTTACGAAGCGCGAACGTGGCACCCTCATGATCTCGCCGGAGTAATCTCTGAGGTACTGATTTGTTCTGAGAAGCGGGGCGGCCATAGAGTCGGGCATGCGCCGATTTGATCGAATGGTTCGCCGCGTCGCGATTGTTCCCGCATTTGTTCTGATTGCGTTGATACTGTCGTCGTCGGTCCCGGCGCTTGCTGGCGATGCCGTCGCGCATACTGTCGACGTGAACGGGGTGAGCCGGGACTACTTGCTCTACGTGCCTCCTGGGCAGAGCGGAAAACGTTTGCCCGCGTTCATCCTGATGCACGGCAGCGGCAGCACTGACACGCAGCAGGAAACCTACTCGAACTTCGATGCGTTCGCTCAGGCGCACGGCCTGGTCGTCATGTATCCGCAGGGAATCGAGAAGCACTGGAACGACGGCCGCGTGATCGGGCACGAGTCGACGGCGGACGATATCGGGTTCATGAAAGCGATGCTGGCGGCGGTGACGGCGCAGGGACTAATCGATCCCAAGCGCGTTTATGCGGCTGGAATTTCCAACGGCGGCTTCATGGCGCAACACATGGCGTGCGTTATGCCTGACGCGCTGGCCGGAATCGGCGTGGTCGCGGCGACGCAGCCGGTCGATGCGGCGTGCCCGTCGCCGCGTTCCATGCCGGTAATCTTTTTTCATGGCACCGCCGACAAATTCGTCCCGTTCAATGGCGGTCCTATAGCTCCACAATTCGGCAATCGCGGCACCGCGATGAGCAATGCGCAGGCGGTCGCTGTCTGGCAGAAGCGCAACGGCTGCGGCCCCGCGAATCGAACGCAGTTGCCCGCCAAGGACGCTGGCAATTCCATGCCGGTGACGGTCGAGACGTATTCCTGTTCGGCCGGGCGCGGGCTGGAAAACGTGATCGTGCAGGGCGGTGGCCACACCTGGCCGGGCGCTCATCAGAGAGAACTGGTCACGATGATCCTCGGCCCGGTCAGCGACGACATCGACGCCAACGATATGATGTGGAGCTTCTTCCAGTCGCAGGCTCCGAAGTGAGCGATCGGTCCGTTCTCGCAGATTGGAATTTGGACCATCGTGACGCCGACCGCCGCGTTCGTGATACAAAAAATTCGATGCGGTTTGAACGTCTTCACGAGGAGCTGCTGCCGCGGCGCTTGTTTCTGTGGCGGCTTGCGGGATGGGTGGCCGTCGCCGGCGCTGTCGTTCTTGGCTCTCTCGCGGTTGGTATCTGCGGCTATCACTACCTCGACGGGCTGCCGTGGATCGACTCGTTGCTCAACGCGTCGATGATTCTCGGCGGCATGGGCCCCGTCGATCCGCTGAAGACCGATGCTGGGAAGATCTTCGCATCGATATACGCGCTGTACAGCGGCCTTGCGCTGATCGCGGTGGTCGGCCTACTGCTCGCGCCCGTCATCCATCGCTTGCTGCACAAATTTCACATCGCCGACAAGTAGCAATAGATCGAGGGCAGCCCGGTGGCGGACCGCCCTCGAATTGCCTTCAGCGAAATTTCAGTAGGGGGCGCTCTGCGGCGATGCGACCGCTTTGTCGACGGCGCTGAGCGGGAAGTCCTCGCCCTTTTGGAGCTTATCAATCAGGGCTTTGATCTCGTTGATCTTGGTGTCATAGGTGGCCTGCGTCAACGGCTCCTGCGACCATCCCTGGCGCGCGATCCGGTCGTGCTTCTTCGCCGCCTGGAGCTTTTTCATCAGCGCGTCTTTGTCCGCCGCCGACAGGCTGGAGGCCATCGCCTCGGTCGCCATCGCGCCCGGCGCAGCCTGCGCAAACGACACCCCCTGCTGCAGCGGCGCACCCAGCCCGGCTATCGCCATCAGCGCTACAATCGCGGTCTTCCGCATGCCCATAATTTCTCCTTCCTCCCGATGGTAGCGTCCGGATATTGGCCGCACCAGCGCGTATGTCCTGCCAAATCGACGTTACCGACGGATTAACGGCTGATTGACGCCCAGTGAATTAGTAGAAGCCCCGGATCGCTCGGCTGCGTAAATCGCTGGCCTGGCAGGCCTGAATCGCGGCCTCTTTGATTGCCAGTGTTATTTTGATACGTATCTAATTAGATACATATCAAAATAGTTGAGATATGTGCAACGATGAATCCGCAACGTCCCGAGATCATGCTCCAGTTCTGCAAGGCGATGGCCGACGAGAGCCGCCTCAAGATGGTCGGCCTGCTCTCCGGCGCCGAGCACAGCGTCCAGCAGCTCGCATCGATGCTCGACTTGAAAGAACCGACCGTCTCGCATCACCTGGCGGTGCTGAAGCAGCTCGAGCTGGTGAGAATGCGGGCGGACGGCAACTTCCGCTGGTATCGCCTGAATGAAGAGGTGCTTGGAAAGATCAGCCGCGCCGTCTTCCGTCCGGAAAATATCGCCAGGTTGGCTGTGACGGCAGACGCCCGCGGCTTCGAGCGAAAGGTCCTCGACAACTTTCTCGAGGCTGATCGGTTGCGCGAAATTCCGGTCAGCTACAAGAAGCGATTAGTAATCTTGAAGTGGCTGGCCGGTTTTTTTGAGCTCGGCATTAGTTATACCGAGGCCCAGGTGAACGCGATCCTCAAGCCGCATCATCGCGACTGCGCCACGCTGCGGCGCGAGATGGTCGGATGCCGGATGCTGGCGCGGGATAAGGGCATCTACCGCCGCAACCCGGAATCCGAGTGGCGGGACGCCGCAAAATAGGCGATTTCACCCGGCGATAGGCCCGTGCCTCTCGGAACGCAATAGGTAAATTTGAACCAAAGCACAATTAGACGCATTGACATCCGCATCTGACAGTTCTAATACCAAGAACAGGTGTGAAGTTTTGACGCCGAAAGGTACTCAGGTCGACCAGGAAAAACGTCTCGGGGCCTTCATGGAGGTTTGTAATGCTATTGGGGATATTGGGGATTCGTAAAAGCGTAGTCGTCGGGGGCATTGCACTGCTGGCCCTCATGGCTTCGAGCCTGCCAGGGGAGGCAGGTGTGAAGCCGGGCGACTTCATCACTCCGGACAACGCGTCGCAGGTGAAGGATCTGGTTTCGCCGGGCGTGTTTTACAAGGTGCAGCACGGGATGACGATGAAAATCGTCCCGACCGCACGCGTGGACTGGCCGCCTCCTTATAAGGATGCGACCGAGAAATACTCTTCGCAGGTTCAGCTCTCGAAAGATCATCGCACCGTCATCGGCTACGTCGCCGGACAGCCGTTCCCGCTGATCGACGCGAACGATCCTGACGTGGCGACCAAGGTCGTCTGGAACAACGTGTTCCGCCCGATTCAGTCGGACGACTACGATCTGCGCTATTTTGATTGCGACACGGTTTACACTGGGTACAACAAGCCGTTCTTCGAAGTCGCATACGGACAGCTCGGCCACTACGCCGGCTACGATCTCGTCGGCCGGACCGAAGTCGAGCCGCTGCCCACCGATCCCGACTTCAAGGCTACCAACCGCCTGTGGTTGTTTCTGCTTGGTCCCCAACTCGCGCCCCAGGACGCGCGTGGCACCAGCCTGCTGCGCTATCGTTACGCCAATCCGAATCATGGCGACGACACTTGGGCATGGAACACCGGCTCGCGGCGCCTGCGCCGCCTGAACGAGGCGCTCAATTCGAGCGCGACCGGCGCGCAGACCTGGGATCCCGATCACTATTCGGGCTTCAATCCCAAGACTGAACAGTACAACTAGAAGTTCATTGGCGAGAAGGAGATGCTGGCGACGGTTGACGCCGAGCATTCACCGGAAATCCGATGCTCCACGGACGGCGGCGCCAGTGCCTGCCCCGAGCGGTGGCAGATGCGCCACATGTACATCGTGACCGCGGAGCCGCGACGCCAGATGGGCGGTCAGAGTGCCGGTGCGGCGATCGATTCCAAGACGGTCATCTACATGGATTCTGAAATGTGGTTCGAGCCGTACATCGATACCTACGATCGCCGCGGCGAACTGTTCCGCAACCACATCTACTGGCTCGCGTATCGCGATCGTCCAGTGCCCGATGCGAAAGTCGCAATTTATCCGTTCAAGCGCGAATTCGTCGTCGGCGCCGCTTCCACCGATGTGCAGAGCACCGAGGCCACTATGTGCTACCTGCCGGGCATCGAGACACCGGAGAAGGAATGCTGGTACATCAACATGGGTGCGGTGGATAAAGCCTTCTTCACCACCGAGGCGATGGTGAAGATGTCCGAAGTCGGCCACATGTAACAAGCGGCCGCTGAGCGAATCGCCTTACGATTCGGAATGCACGACGCCGGCAGGAGCATCGACTCCTGCCGGCGTTTTCTTTTTGTCTTCAATCCGGGTCCCCTTAACGCGACAGCAGCATACACACCGCTCCTCCTGCCAGCACCAGGATGCCCGGGTTGATATGGCGCCAGAGCAGGATTGCCAACACCACCAGCGCAATCGCGAGCGTCGTGACGCTCACAATGGAAAGACGCGCAATCGTGTAGGTCCCGGAAATCATCAGCCCGATCGCAACCGGCGCCAGCCCGCGCTGAATCGAGACGCGCCATGGCCAGCCGCCCAGATGAATCCACAACCGGTTTATGGACAACGCGATTACGAAGTCCGGGGCGAAGAACGCGATGCCGACGACTGCCATCCCGAGCCATCCCGCGAGCTGATAGCCAATCACCAGGACCATGAGCATGTTCGGCCCCGGCACCACCTGCCCCAGGCTGTAGATGCTGCGGAACTGCGCGTCGGTGAGCCAGTTCAACCGGTGGACCGTCATGTGCCGCATCTCGGGCAATATCGAGTTGCCGCCGCCGAGTGCGAGCACGGAGAGCAGCGAGAACACAAGGAACAGATGGATCAGGCGCATTGGATGGGTCGTCGACATGGTGGCTACCGGTGGAAGAGATGGTGGCGGGGGCCGCGATGAAACGGCAGGTGCTCGCCGGGTTGGCGCTCCAGCGAGGCGCTGGGGCGATAGAGCCACACCGAGAGCGGTCCGAGCGTCACCAGCACCAGCGGCAGGCTTATCTTGAGGATGCTGACCGCCAGGAACGTCACCGCAACGATCACGGCGTCGGGGAGTTTCCCGAACTGCCGACGTCCGAGTTGCACCGCCACCATCGTCAGCAGGCCGACCGCGGCCGCCGCGATTCCGAGCAGAAAGTGCTTGACGTCGGGGTTGCTGTGATTGGACTGATACAGAATCGCGAGCGTCATGACCGAGATCGATCCCGGCAGCAGCATCCCGAGCATCGCCACCATCGCGCCGGGTATGCCGCGCAGGTTGTCGCCGACGATCACCGACATGTTGACCGCGATCAGGCCGGGCACTGTCTCGCTAATCTCCATCGCGCCGAGAAATCCCTCGTCGTCGAGCCAGCCTTGCTGCTTGACGATGTATTCGCGCAGGTAGGCGACGGCGCCGCCGCCGAAGCTCAGGCCACCCGCGGAGACGAAAACCTTGAAGATCGTCAGCAGGCTCGGACGGAGGTTCGGCTCACTCCTCGTGTTTGACGCTTGCGTTTCCGTATCCATAGATGAGGGCGGTCTTGGTTGTTCCACGCTGCACCCAGTCTGGGGCCCGCGACTGCAGGCCGGTGTAGAAGGACTCGGAAAGCTCGCGCTGCTCGCGCCGTAGCGCTTCGGGACTGTCGAACTTCAACTGGTAGGCGAACTCCGCCACCAGCAGGGCGTTGGTCGCGCGCACCCGCCATACCGCCAGGGTAGCCTTCGCCGCGAGCTTGTGCCCGAAGTCGAGCATGCCCAAATCGACGAGATATTCCTGGATCGATACGCCGTTCACCAGGCTCAGCGCCGCCTTAGGATTCGCGTCGATCTTCTTGAGCGCCGGAAATGCTTCCGCGGTGGCTTCGAATCGTTGGGTCAACATGATGTCCGGCGTGTCGAGCTCGCAGTTGTGCGAATACACCAGCCGCATTCCCGGCGCGCCATCCCTGGGCAGGAGGATTTCCTCCTTGAACTTCAGCGTGTACTCCCACGGCATCAGCGGGCGCGGATCCACCGCCATCGCCACGTTCTTTTCCGGATGCCTGAATTTGAGCACCAGCTCGTACCGCGGGTCGGGCACGCCATGGTGGTAGAACGTACGTTTTCTCAGGATGAACCCGTGATTGTAGAGCTTGAAATGCGGCGTGTCGTAGAAGTCCACCTCGCGGGTGTGCGGCTTGATCGATTCGATCTTGCCGAGCTTGAGGCCGAGTGACTTGGCGGAGTGATGGGCTAATTTCCAGAACTTGTGAAACGCTTTCTCGTCGGGAAACCGCTCCGGTTTCAGCATCAGCTTGTATTCGCGATACTGAATCTGGTCCGACGGTGCGATCGGGTGGTTAAGGGTTGAGCTTTCGGGCTGCGCACTCATCTGTGGTTTTTCATGCTCGAAAACCGCGGCGAGTCTCGCATCTCCGCTTCAGGGCCGCCGCTGGCCGCCTCCCCGCCCAGAAAACCCCAAATC
>JBAWCX010000500.1:0-4391 GCA_049590495.1 Binatus sp. (SeqCode) | reverse complement strand
AAGTATCACGATCGTCTCGACTACGACATCGACCAGGTTTTCCCACCCGACAAACCGATTGTGCCCGGCGAGATCTACGCCTCGACGCTGGCCGCAATCATGGACCATGAGCTGCACACGGGCTTCGGATGGCGTCCCAACGATTTCTTCCTGTGGGGCCCGAAAGTCGCGGCGGACAACAACTCCGATCGCCAGCTCGGGATCATCCAGGCCGTTCGCGAAACCACGCGCGTCTTCAAGGATCACCTGACCAAGGTATCCTCGAATCAGTACGATCCGAATCTCGTGATCGCCGACACTGATTTTCGAAACGACGCGGAGAAGTGGATACTGCCGTCGGCCGAAGGCAAGTACGACGACGGCATCCAGCACCTGCGGATGTACGTCGCCGGATTGCACACTACGCCGGCGTCATCGCGGGAGCTCAACACCCGCGCCGTCGAGCTGGTCCGCCTGGTCCAGACCTGGACCGACCTGCTGGGCGACGCGCATGCGAACCTGTACCGGACCACGAAGGACGATGGCAGCCCGGTTCATAGCTGGGATTGCGATCACTATTTCTATCATTCGCAGGGTTATGCGCACGTCATGTATCACATGATGCAGGCGGTCGAGCGCGAATACGCGGGGCAAATCAAGGACGACCCCGTGCTGAAGGCACTGTTCGACGATTCGATCGACGCGCTCGGCAAGGCCGCCCTCATGAAGCCGCTGATAGTGATGAACGGTTCGCCCGATGGGCTGTTCGCGAATCATCGCCGCAACCTAGACGGCTACATCACCGAGGCACGCCAGAAGATGTACTCGCTACGCGAGGAACTGGAACGCTCCCCGCTAGCGGACGCGCAGTGACGAGAGTGAAGCAGGCCATCGCAGGTGCCCTCCTTGGCCTTGCTGTCGTTGTTCCGGTCAACGCTGGAGGAGCCGCTTCTGCAGCCGAGATCGCCGATTTGCCCTGGAACGAATCCAACATCGATACCCAGCGTTCCAACCGTGACGATGTCACAAAATTTGTTTGTCAAGTAGAACCACAGCAAGATCCAGTCCCTCCAGGCTGGGGCGATACCTGCGGCGTGGACCAGTTTTCGTGGGCTCGCTCCGGCAATCACCAATATTTGCTGGTGGTCTCGTTTTTATCTGGCGGCAGCAGCTCGCGTGATTCGTTGAGGATCTACGCCCGGAACTCAACCGGAGAGATCAGCGAACAGAGCGAGGAGGATGGTATTCACGGGTACGGATTCCGCCTGGAGGACCTGGACGGCGACAGAAAGGATGAGTTGATTGTCTCGGACGGCTTTGGCGAAGGTCCGAGCCGCGCCGAAAGTCCATTGGTCCTATGGCCCAAAGTCTATCAGTTGCGGAATGGAAAGTATGTTGAGGCGAGCCGTGAGTTTGGCAGCTTTTACGATACCCAGGTCCTGCCGAAACTCGAAGAGTCTATAGCGACACTTCAGACAAAGCTTGCCTCGGAAGCTCAAGCAAGAGCTGCGGCTGAAGCAGTAATGCAAACATATCGTTCGCCTTTGATATTTCGCGCCCATCTGTCCGACAAGGAATCCGATGCGATCCGTGATTCGGAACAGTTGGTGAGGAGCGAAATGGAGCGAGACAAAATCCTCCGTGTGCTCGGACGCGACTCAACGGCGGGCGAGAAAGAAGCAGAGAAATGGATGACTAATCCCGACCCGTGGATAAGGAACGCTTCCGTTGCGGTGTTCGGAGACCTTGCCGACAATACCAGCGAATTGAACGCTATGACAGCTGACAAGGATGGGAAGGTTTCTAGCTACGCCAAGACGGTCAAGGAAATTGGCAGCCGCAGCGCTGTGCCTTCCAAAAATTGAATTCAGCGCGTTAGATCTGCTCCCCCTCACAGCGGCTACGTCAACGTTAGCATGCGCTACAGCTCGATGAACGGGCAGAGCAGCATCACGCCGCCGCGGATGAGCAGCTCGAGCATCGCGGGCGCCCATCGGTCTGGAATTCCGAGCGCGCCCGCGACGGCGCGAATCGCCCACGGCGTCGAGGCCTCCGCGCTGCCGCCTCGAAAGTCCATCCATCTGCGCTCGCCGCGATAAGTGACCAGCTGGTGGCGCTGATGCTCGTCGATTTTCGCACGCGTGCGCGCGATCGCGACCGCCGTCGACAGCCCGCCGACTTCATCGACGAGTCCACGTTCCTTTGCCGCGAGACCGCTCCAGATGCGCCCCTTGGCGACCGTTTCAGCCTGCTCGGGACTTAAGTGTCGCCCTTCCGCGACCTTCGCGGTGAACGCCGAGTACATATGACCGACGGTTTCGTTGAGCTGCGCCAGCTCGCTATCGGTCATCGCGCGCGCCATCGACATCGCGTCGCTGATGGGCGCGCTCTTCACGAAATCGAAATGCACGCCGATTTCGCCGAGCAGAATCCCGAGATTGAACTTCGCGTAGACGACCCCGATCGAACCGGTGATGGTTGCCGGCTCCGCGACGATCGCGTCAGCGCCCGCCGCGACGTAGTAGCCACCCGAGCCCGCCACATCGCCCATCGAAACGACGACCGGCTTGCCGCGGCTCTGCGCCTCGCGCACGGCCCGCCACACCAGGTCGGAGCCGACCGGGGATCCGCCGGGTGAATTCACGCGAAACACGATCGCCCTCACTCGTTCGTCGCGCGAGGCGCGATCGATTTGCGCGGCCGTCGTGATGCCGCTGATAAATTCGCCGGTCGCCGGCGCCTCGCCCGAAACTACCGGTCCGCTGGCGTGCACCAGCGCGATTCGCTGGCGGCGCCCGCGCTCGCGGGTGAAGATTGCGTGACGCCGGTATCGCGCCAGGTTGACGAACACCTTGCGCTTTGCCTCGGGATCGAATTCCGCGCGGATATCCTCGATGTAGCCTTCGCGATCGATCAAGCGATTTTCGACGGCAAACGTTGTGCTGACGAAGCCCGCCGCGATCAGTTCACGCGCGCGCTCCGGAGTCATTTTGCGCGCCTCGGCGATCGTCTCGACCAGGATTTTTTCCCAGTCCGCGACGATCGCCTCCATGCTCTCGCGCACCGCCGGCGACATCGTGTCGCGTCCGAGCGTCTCGGCCGCGCCTTTGTACTCTTTCCATTGCAGCGTCTGCGCCTGGATTTTCAGCTTGTCGAGCGCGTTCTTCAGAAAAACACCGCCGGTCGCCACCCCGAGCATCGTGAGCATCGTGTCGGGATTGGCGACGATCTCGCCCGCCCCGGCTGCGACCAGGTATTCGCGCAGTCCCGCGCTGTCGCCGCGCATCAGCGCGATCACCCGCTTGCCGCCTGCCTGCGCGGCGCGCAGCAGGCGATGGATTTCGTGCGCGGTGGCCAGACCGGCGCCTAAGCCCGCGATCTCGACGACGATCGCGCGAACGTCGTCATCGACGGCTGCCGACTCGAACGCGTAGCGGAGATGGTCAAGGCTTTGAGCGCCACGGCGCATCAGCTGATCGAGCGGCGAGCGAGTCACGTCCTCTTCGATCGGCCCCGCCAGGCGAACCACCAGCACTGCGTCACGCGGGATTTGCGCGGGTTTCACGACGGCAAACCAGAAGGCCGCTACGAGAGCCACCGCGATTCCAAGGGCGGTGATCCCCGCCTTCCAATCGCCGGCCGCACAGGCAACGGCACCGACGGCACACAAAATCGCGACGATGATTGCGAGACGGACCTCGCGGCTTATCCACAAATTTCCAAAAAACCGGTTCTTCATCGGATGGATCGGTCGCCTTTTTTAACTGGTCCAAATACACTACCGCTTTTCGATGCCTAGGTCTGTCCTCATCCTGATTCTTGCTCTGACCGCCCTTGGCGTCGCGTCATGCTCGACCAGTGCCCCGCCGAAGCCCGGGCCTCCGCCATTTTTCGCCCATTCGACTACGCTCGACGTCACCAACGGTATCAAGGTGCTGACCAACGTCCAGATGCCGGATGGATTCGCGCCGATCGCATCGCGTCCCCCCTTCTGGCTCGAGGAGAGCCAGGAGATAGGCGTCGTCGGAACGCAGGCCGGGCATACGATTGTGTATGGTCTCGGCGGCGCCGGGTGGCGAACCGGCCGTATCCTGGCAGCCGAGACCGGACCGGGCGCGGCCGAGGAGGGAAGTATCGCGGATATCGACGCGAGCCCCAACGGCCTGACGCTCGCGACGGCGATGGTCATACGCGGCGCCAATCGAGTCGACGTGATCGTCCGCGACCTGATCGCCACAGGCCCGGGCAGCGTGATCGCGAGCTTCAATGGCCAGTTCGACGCGATCTCTATCAACTGGCTGAATAACGCGACGATCGCGCTCGCGCTCCGACGGCATCCCGAACCGCTCGAATCCGGCAACAACGAACCCCCGCCGCCGTCCGACTCGGACGAGGCTGAGCCGCCGCCGACT
>JBAWCX010000499.1:0-3611 GCA_049590495.1 Binatus sp. (SeqCode) | reverse complement strand
GCTACGAGCGCTCGTTCGCCGGCGGAGGCGGCCACGGTTCGCAGGTTCGCCGCCTCGCGGAACTCGCGAAGATCGTAAGCATCGATGGCAAGCCGGCGTGGGAGCAGGAATGGGTGCGCCAGCAGCTCGCGCAGTTCATCATCGAATGCGAGGCGGCGCGCTATACGCGCCTGCGCTCGCTCACCCGCCAACTTCGAGGATTGCCGCCGGGACCGGAGGGCTCGATGCTGAAGCTGTTCGGATCCGAGCTCGGCGTGCGCATCGCGCGCTTCTCGACCGAACTGCTCGGCGCCTACGGCCTCGTCGGTGAGCCCACCGGCGTAGTCGCGGATTCGCCACGATGGCTCAACCGGGTGCTCAGCTCGCGTCAATACACCATCGCGGGCGGCACCAGCGAAATCCAACGCAACATCATAGGAGAGCGCACGCTCGGCCTCCCCAAAGGCTGATCTCGAAACTCCAACGATCGACGAGGCATTCGCCACCGGCGAGCCGGGTCCGGCTGGCGTCACGTACAAGGTATATATTCCGAAGTAGCCCGCGCTCATGTCTGGTCCGGTGAACAAATATATCTCGCGCGAGAATCGCGCCACCGTGCGCGCAGTTCTTTTGCAGGAGTGGGATCCGATCGGAGTGCGAGAACTTGGATTACCTGAAGATGAATATGATGCCTACGTCGGGAAGGTCTACGTCATGCTGATGGATGAGGAGTCAAAGGAAGCGATCGCCGAATATCTCCTGGACATTGCGACGCGTCGTATGGGCTTATCGGATTTTGATCTATCGGAGCGCAGCAATCGCGCCGCCGAGACATTAGTGGGTCTGCGACCATCTTTCAGGGCAAATTGATTTCGCTGAGAGTGTTTCAATTCGACGCAGCCAGCGCCCACTAATCAGCCCTTCAGCTTTGCGCGCAGGATGTCGTTGATCACTTTCGGATTTGCCTTGCCGCCCATCGCCTTCATCACTGCACCGACGAAGAATCCGAATAGCTTGTCGCGACCTGCGCGATACTCGGCGACTTTTGCCGGCTCTGCTGCGAGAATCTTGTCGCAGGCGGCCGCGATCGCGCTTTCGTCCGATACTTGCGCGAGGCCTAGCTCGGCGATTGTCGCCTCCGCACCCTTGCCGGATTTCACCATTGCGGCAAACGCGGTCTTGGCCGCATTCAGGCTTATCTTCTGCGCTTCGACCATCCGCAGAAGCGCGCCGACTTCGGCAGCAGGCGGCACCGCTTCGACGAACTGCTGATTTGAGTCGCGGGCGACGCGCAGCACTTCAGTCATCACCCAGTTCGCGGCGCTCTTGCGATTCTTGAGTCCTGGCAGCGTCGCCTCGAAGTAGTCAGCTACGTCGCGATCTGCGATCAGCACGCCCGCTTCGTATTCGGTCAGGCCCTCGCGCACGTAGCGCGCTTTCCGGTCCGCGGGCAGCTCGGGCATCGAGGCGCGCACCTGCTCGACCATCTCTGCCGGCACGATCAGCGGCGGCAGGTCCGGTTCGGGGAAATAACGATAGTCATTCGCATACTCTTTCGAGCGCATCGGGCGCGTCTCCTTGCGCACGGGATCCCACAGGAGCGTTTCCTGCGCGACTCTGCCGCTCGATTCGACAATAGCTATTTGGCGGCCGACCTCATACTCAATTGCGTCTTCGACGAAGCGAAATGAGTTAAGATTCTTAATCTCAGTCCGGACTCCATACTCAGTCGCGCCGCGCTTGCGCACGGACACGTTGCAATCGCATCGGAAGCTGCCTTCCTCCATCTTGCCGTCGGACGCGTCGACGTATCGAAGTATCGCGCGCAGTTGGCGCAAGTAGGCGCCCGCGTCTTCGGCCGAGCGCAGGTCGGGCTCGCTGACGATCTCGATCAGGGGCACGCCGGAGCGATTGAAATCCACGAGGCTGGCGCTTTCGCCGTGGATATTCTTGCCCGCGTCTTCCTCGATATGGATTCGGGTGAGCCTCACTCGGCGCGTCTCGCCATTCTCAGTTGGCGGCAAGTCGATATAGCCACCTTTGCATATTGGAGTTTCGTACTGACTAATCTGATAGCCCTTCGGCAGGTCAGGATAGAAGTAACTTTTCCGATCGAAAATAGAGTAGGGCGCGATAGTACAATGCGCCGCCAGTCCGGTTCGAATAGCCAGTTCCACCGCGCGCCGATTGAGGACGGGCAGCACGCCCGGCATCCCCATGCAGATCGGACAGACGTTCTCGTTCGGCTCCGCACCGAACGTCGTTGAGCATCCGCAGAAAAGCTTCGAGTGGGTCAGAAGATGGGTGTGGACTTCGAGTCCAATCACCGCTTCGTATGCTTCCCGATTCATCTTAAGTGTCCGTCAGACCGCAGGCGTGCGCGGCTTGAAGGCGCCAGTGCGCTCGAACGCGTCGCCAGCGCGCAAAATTGTTTCCTCGGTGAAGGGCGGCGCGATCAATTGCATCCCAATCGGCAGATTGTTCGTGTCGTGCCCGCACGGCATCGCCATCCCGGGCAGTCCAGCCAGGTTCACCGAAATCGTGAAGATGTCGGAGAGGTACATCGTCAGCGGATCGTTCATCTTCTCGCCGATCTTGAACGCGGTCGTCGGCGCAACCGGCGTGACGATCAAATCGCACTTCTCGAACGCGCGCTCGAAGTCGTTTCGGATCAAGGTGCGCACTTTCTGCCCCTTCAGGTAGTAGGCGTCGTAGTAACCGGCCGACAGCGCGAAGGTGCCGAGCATGATCCGCCGCTTGACCTCGGCGCCAAACCCCTCCGCGCGCGTCGTTTCGTACAACGCGATATTGTCCTCGGCGTTGACGCGCAGACCGAAGCGGATACCGTCATAGCGCGCGAGATTCGCGCTCGCCTCGGCGGTCGCGACCAGGTAGTACGCCGCGATCGCATAGCCGGTGTGCGGCAGCGAGATTTCAACCGTCGTCGCGCCGAGCGATTCGTAGTTCTTGAGCGCGGCGCGCACCGACTTCTCGACCTCGGGCTGCATCCCCTCGACGAAATATTCCCGCGGCACGCCGATCCGGAGTCCCTTGACGTCGCCAGTGAGCGCGCGTTCGTAGTCGGGCACCGGACGCGCCGAGCAGGTCGAGTCGCGAACGTCCTTGCCGGCCAGAGTGCGCAGGATGATCGCGGCGTCGCGCACCGATTTCGTAAACGGACCGACCTGGTCGAGCGACGACGCGTATGCGACGACGCCGTAGCGGCTGACGCGGCTGTAAGTCGGCTTGATTCCGACCACGCCGCAGAAACTCGCTGGCTCGCGAATCGATCCACCAGTGTCGGTGCCGAGCGAGCCGAGGCATTCGTGCGCGGCGACCGCGGCGGCAGACCCGCCCGACGATCCGCCGGCGACGCGCTCCGTATCGTGCGGATTCAGCGTCGCTCCGAACGCAGAGTTCTCGGTCGAGGAGCCCATCGCGAACTCATCCATGTTGGTCTTGCCGACGAAGACCGCGCCGTCCGCGCGCAGGCGCTCGATCACGGTCGCGTCAAAGGGCGGCACGAAATTTTCCAAAATTCGCGACGCGCAGGTCGTGCGCACGCCCTTGGTCGCGTAGATATCCTTGATGCCGAGCGGAATCCCGCAGAGCGCCGGCGCGTTGCCCGCGGC
>JBAWCX010000498.1:0-17559 GCA_049590495.1 Binatus sp. (SeqCode) | reverse complement strand
GTTCCGACGTGCCCGGCGCTTACGACGGCCCGCTGGTGAAGTTTCCGTCGTTCGTGTTCCTGCCCCGACCCAAGCGCCCGCCAATCTGGATTGGCGGCAATGGGCCGGCTGCGATGAATCGCGTGCTCAAGTTTGGCGACGGCTGGCATCCGATGCTGCCCGCCGCAGAACTTAAAGCAAAAGTTGAAGAATTGCACGCGCGAGCCCGTACGGCGGGACGCGAGCTGCCTGAGATTGTCGCGCGGCGAGGATTCAAGCTCGACGATATCACCGCGGCGCGCGCCAAAGTTGCGGCCGAGCAGGAGGCGGGCGCGACCTATTTCATCCTGGATTTGGGGCGTTATCCGGACGAGCAATCGTTCGGCAAATCAGTCGAGACCTTCATGGCGAAAGTCGCCAGCTAAATCACTTTGTCGCGCCGCAGCGCCTCGAGATCGGCAGCGCTGATACCGAGCAGCTCGCGATATACGCGATCGTTGTCGTGTCCAATCGGCACCGAGCCGCGCACGATTTTCCCGGGCGTCAGCGAGAACTTTGGCGCGACGCCGATGCCCTTCACTTTGCCGACCTGCTCGTCTTCCCACTCGACGTGCATCCCGCGCGCGCGGTATTGCGGGTCCTCGGCGATGTCCTTGCTCGTCATGATGGGTGAGCACGGCACGTTGGCGGCCGCCATCGCGGTCACGACTTCCTTCACGGTGCGCTCGGAAATCCATCCGCGCAGAATCGCGTCGAACTCGATTCCTTCGATCGATTCGAGTTGCGTGCGCGCCGTTTCCCATTTCGGGTCGGCTGGATCGAGCCCGATCACACCGAGCATCCGCGAGTACACGTCGCCGATCGCGCCCATCACGACCCATCCGTCGCTGGCCTGGAACGTGTCGAGCGGCTGGAATCCCTGCGCGCGATTCCCGGAGCGCTCGCGCACGATGCCGTTCTGGAAATATTCGACCATCGTGCCGCCCAGCGTTTTGTGAATCGCCTCGTACTGCGCGACATCGATCGACTGGCCTTTGCCGGTCGCGCGCGCGTAAGTCAGGCCAGCGAGCGAGGACCACATCGCGAAGAGCGCGGTCAGGTAGTCTCCGGTCCACGGCGCGGCGCGCGTCGGCGGTATGGGGTCAGGAAATCCGGTCTGGTACATCGTGCCGCCGACTGCCTGTCCGACCACGTCGTACGACGCGCGATGAACATAGTCGGGGTCGCCGCTCTGCCCGAATCCCGAGACATGAGTGATGACCAGCTTGGGATTGACTTTCCAAATCGACGCGTCGTCAAGGCTCCACTTCTGGCAGGTGCCCGGCTTCGAACTCTCCATCCAGATATCAGCGCGCGCGATGAGCTTGAGAAAGATTTCGCGGCCGCGCGGCTTCGACACGTTGAGCGTGACGCAGAAGACGTTGCGGCGTTCCTGGATCCAGGTCGTCGCGACGGCGGAATTGCCGTCTTTGGTCTTGAGCCTGATGCCGATATTGCGCCATCCGACGTCGCCAATTCCCGGCCGCTCGATTTGGATCACTTCCGCGCCCATCTCGGCCGCCAGCTCGGCGGCGAATGGCTGCGCGATCAGCGTCCCGGTCGAGACGATCTTGACGCCCTGCAGAGGCCCGAACTTTTCAGTAACGAGATTTTCGATGCTCATGGGTTTCGCGATGATGCCTGTTTTTGTCTGGAGGGAGCAACTCGAAAAAGGGCACAGGCAGGCGTTGTGGTGGAAACGCAGAACCCTCACCTACCGGCCGCGATGCGCCCGGCCGCCTCTCCCGTAAAAGGAACGGGCGAGGTAAGAGTCGGACGGCGCAGGTGGCTGATTGCATGCCGTTTGCGGAGAGCGTTTTCCGGCGCGAGGCTGCGGGCTATTATATTGGCATACTGGATGCGTGTGCCGAGGGCGGCGTGAACTCACCTCTAGCTCTTCTGAAAAGTGATTCCCTGAACCGGCGCGAACTGACGTTCAAGGCGCTTGCGGGGCTATGCGGCGGCGCGGTCGGATGGCTGCCAGTCGAGCTGGCCTCGCACAACTCTCATCTCGGCGAGGCGCAGACGACCGGCGATCTGATTGCATACTACATTTCGGCGGCGATCGCCGCGGGCGCAATCGGCGCGTTCATCACCGCCGTCGATACTTCCGAAGTTCGCCTGACGCCGGAGGCCCAGCGCCGCTTCACGCGCGGCTTCCCGATATGCGCAGCGCTCTCGCTGCTCTCCACGTTCCTCGGAAACTATGTGTTCAACGCGGTTCTGCAGGCGGGAGGAGTCGGCTTCAGTCCGAATGGCGAGCTGCTTTCGGGCTCGATTGTAACTCTCGTTATCGCAAGACTTCTGGGATGGGCAATCGACGGAGCGTTGGTCGGCGCCGGCGTGGGATTGGCGACGCTCACGATGGATAACTTGCCCAAGGGAGCGATCGGCGGACTGGTCGGCGGAGCGGTGGGCGGAATCGCTTTCGATTTGATCGGCGAGATCGTCGGCGGCGGGCTGGCTTCGCGATTCTTCGGCGAGGCGGTCACTGGCCTCGCGATCGGACTATTCATCGGGCTGGTGCAGGAGCTGACGAAGGCCGCATGGTTCACCGTCGAGCAGGGGCGGCTGCGCGGGCGCCAGTACCGGATCGAAGGATCGCGCGCGACGCTCGGGCGGGCTGAGGAAAATCCGGTCGGCCTGTTCGGCGATCCCCTTGTGCAACAGCGGCACGCGGTGATCGAGCGGCGCGGCGCCGACTACGTCATCAAAAATCTCGCGGTGCAGGACGGCACCTTCGTCAACGGCAATCGAATCGAGAGCGTAGACCTGCACGACGGCGATCGAATCAATATTGGCGGCTATGAGCTCAAGTTCCATCTGCGTGGGACGTCGGCGCCGGCCCGGCAGCAGGCGTCGCTGGCCGCCGATGCAGTGAATCCGGCGCACGTCGCCGCGCGGCTGGCGGGGGCGAACGCGAAGGTCGACGGGCCGAGCCTGATCGATACGTCGGGGCAAACCTATCCCGTTCGCGACGGCGCGGTCACTCGCGTCGGGCGGGCACTCGACAACGAAATCGTGGTCAGCCATTCCTCGATCTCACGGCATCACGCGAGTATCGAAAATTCCAACGGCGCATTCGTGGTGCGCGACCTTAACAGCCAGAACGGAACGTTCGTCGGCAACCGGCGCGTGACCGAGCCAACGCGCGTGAGCAACGGCGACACGGTAAGGTTCGGCGACGCGCAGTTTACCTTCCGTGGCTGAAGCCGACTTCGAGAAGCCGAGGTTCTGCTCGCGATGCGGTCAGCCGATCGTCGTCGCCGAAGCGAGTTTCTGCAAATCATGCGGCGCGCCGATAACTCGTTCCCCACTGATGCGCAGAGATTCGGGATTCAACCCGGTGCTGGCGCTCCTGCTAAGCATCGTGCCGGGCGTCGGGCACATTTATCGAGGCAGGCCCTTCAAGGGGATAATGTGGTTTTTCTTCGTATCGATTGCGTACGGGATGGGACCGCCGCTCGGCATCCTGATCCACATGATATGCGCGGCCAATGCGGCCTTCTCCAATACGATACGGGAAGATGTGCTGGCGCGATGAAAATGATCGGCTCCGCCATCTGCCACAAAGTTGAAGTAATGGTTAGATTGCGATCGCAAGCATGATTGCGCCCAACACTATCGTCGTCGGCCGTTACCGCGTGATGAAGCCGCTCGGCGGGGGCGGGATGAAACTCGTCTACCTGGCCGAAGACTTGCGGCTGGCCGCGCGGCCGTGTGCGTTGGCCGAAATGGTCGACAGCTTCACGAGCCCCGAGACTCAAAAGCAAGCGGTCGCCGCGTTTCAGCGCGAGGCTGACATGCTCGCGCAACTCAGCAACGAGCATATCCCGCGCGTGTTCGATCGCTTCAGCGCCGAGAACCATCACTATCTCGTCATGGAGTTCATCGACGGGATCACGCTCGAGCAGAAACTCAACGAAGGCGGCGGCAAGCTTCCCGAGGGCGAGGTTATCGACGTGGCGCTTCAGGTTCTCGACACGCTCGAGTACCTGCACAACCTGGAACCGCCGGTGATCTATCGCGACCTGAAACCGTCGAACGTGATGCTGACGCCGTCGGGGCAGGTCAAGCTGATCGATTTCGGAATCGCGCGTCTGTTCCAGCCGCTCAGCAACGCGACGATGATCGGTACGCAAGGCTACGCGCCGCCTGAGCAATATCGCGGCAAGGTCGAGTTCCGCTCGGACCTGTACGCGCTGGGCGCGACGATGCATCATGCGCTGTCGGGCCGCGACCCCGCGCTCGAGCCGCCGTTCAGCTTTCCACCGCTGCGCTCGCTATGTCCCGATATCAATCCCGCTCTTTGCGAGCTGATCGATCAAGCGCTCAAGTACGACGTGGCCCTGCGCGTAGCCGACACGGCGGAATTCAAGCAACGGCTGATGGCGATCAAGTCGGGAACGCCGATCACGATGCCCCAGCACAGTTCGTCAACCGCGGCATCGTCGCGACCACAACTCAAGCTGCCGCTCAGCGGCGTCAAATCCCGAGAGCAGAATGCGTCGGCGCCGACGATGCTGACCGACCAGATCGACACGGAATGTCCGCGATGCGGAAGGAACATCCCGGTGGATTCGAACTACTGCTCGTTCTGCGCCGCCGACGTGACGGGCCGATTGCCTCGCATGGACGGCGGCGCGCACGAGGCGCAGACGATCATGCTGGACGACGTCGCGCCGCCGGGAGCGTTTCCGGGCCCGATCTTTCATGAGCGTCATCGCAGGCGGCGTCCCGCACGCACGCTGGCCCTGGTGATCGGTGGATGTTTTCTGCTCGGATACCTGGCGTTCCATTCATCGCAACCGCAGCCTTCCGACGGCGACACCGGGCCAGACTTCGGCGCGGTTCCGGCGGTGCCGGATGGAAGCGCGCCGGCCGTCCCCGACGCGTCCGAGCCAGCGCATACCACGCCGCGGGAGGTCGCGCTGCGCCAGGCGCTGGACGCGCAGGGATACAATACGGTGCATTTCAAAATGGTTGGCGACACGATCGTGCTGTGGGGCATCGTGCCGACGGAGGCCGATCGCCTGATGGTGCAGACGCAGATTTTCCTGGTCGCGCGAATTTTCTCGATCGAAGACCATATCCAGGTGCGCGACAGGTTTTTCGCCGAGCCGTAGCATCCACTACATGATCGTCGATCTCCACGTCCACACCCGGCTTTCGTCCGACTCCAACGTCGCGCCCGAGCAGTATCTGGAATTCGCGAAGGGCCGCGGCCTCGGCGCGATTTGCTTCACCGAGCATCGCCTGTTCCCGAGCGACGCCGAAGTCGGGCAGTTATACGCGAACCTCGCAGAAAGATTTCAAATTGCCATCTTCAAGGGAATCGAAGCCGACACGGACCTCGGTCACTTGCTGCTGTTCGGCGTGAACGAAGAAGTGATGCGCCGATTCGATCTGACGGCGCGGATGCTCAAGAGCGACAGCCTGATCGAAGTGATGCATCACGAGGGCGGCGTCGCGATTCCGGCGCATCCATTTCGCGATTCCGGTTACGGCGCGCGACTGGACGCGCTGCTGAGCCGCCACGGCGTGGCGCTGGGCGCGGTCGAAGTGCTGAACGGCCAGAACTCAATCGAGGAGAATCGGCGCGCGGAGGACGCGGCGCTCAAGCTCGGTCTAACTGCGGTCGGCGGCAGCGACGCGCATTTCGCGACTGCGAAATGGTTCATGACGGTCGCGACGGAGTTCGAGCGCGAGGTAAGCACCGTCGAGCAGATGTGCGCCGAAATCCGCGCCGGCCGCGTGCGCCCCTACGTCTTTCCCGATCCGGACTGAGCCGCGGCCCGTGCGGCACCAGCGGATTCTCCTTCTTCCAGCTCGCGTGTGAATTGCCGGATGTCCTGCGGACGCCCCGCCGCGATCAACTCGTCGCCTGTTTTCAGCGGGCGATCCGGCGTGATCGGCGTGAATTCGCCCTGCGGATTGGCAGCGTCCTGAACGGCCAGAACCGTGACGCTGAATCGAGCGCGGGCGTCGAGTTGACGCACGGTTTTTCCCGCGGCGTTGGCAGGAACCGTGACGCGCGTCACGCGATAACCGGTCGCCCAATAGATATTCGGATCGCGCGTCGCAAGCGTCGAGAGGGAAACCGTCACGCGGTTGAGCGCCTGGGCTATCTGCCGGCTGGTAACGAGGCCGAGAAAGCGCCGGCTGTTGCGCTCGACGACCGGAATCTCGTCGAGGCCGTCGCGCTCCATCAACTGACTTGCCTCGTCGAGATTCGCGTCGAGCGACACGGTGGAACAATGCGCATTGCAGAGGTCGAATGCATTGATGATGGGACCGAGCTCCTGCCCTCCGCTGAGCACGGACAACAAATCGCGGACCACGATCGTCCCCGCCAACTTGCCGTCGCTGTCGACCACCGGCAGCGTGGATTGCGCGGTCTCGCCCGCGGTGCGCAACACCTCCGACAGCGAAGTGTTCTCGCTCACCATCGTCACGTTCTTGGTGACGACCGCGCTGACCGGGATGAGCGTGAGAGCAAGGCGCTCACTGCCGATTTGCAGCGTCTTGCCTTGGCGCGCCAGGCGGAATTCGTCGATCGATTCGGTTTCGATCGCGCGCGCAACGACCAGCGCCGTGATCGTCGCGATCATCGAGGGCAACGCGATCGTGTCGCTGTGCGTCATCTCCCAGAGCAGGAACAGCGCGGTCAGCGGCGCGTGCGTGGTGCCGGCCAGAAACGCGCCGAGCCCCACCAGCGCGTACGATCCGCGCGGGCCGGTCAGGTGCGGTATCAGCATCGCCGACACGCGCTGGAACAACCCGCCCGCCATCGTGCCGATGAAAAACGTCGGGCCGAAGGAGCCTCCAGGCGCCCCGCATCCAAGCGACACGCTGCTGGCGAAGAACTTCGCGCAGGTCATGGCCGCCAGCATTCCGATGCCGAACTCGCCCGCCATCGCCGCGTTGATCACCGGATATCCGTCGGACAAGTTTTGCGGCAGCCAAATCGCGATCACGCCGACGACTGCCAGTCCCGCTTCGAGCTTGAGCCAGACCGGAAGGTCGAGATTGCGGAACCATGAATCCGTGGCGTTGAAGAATCGGATGTAGCCCGCGGCCAACGCGCCGAGCGCGGCGCCCATGAGCGCATACGTCGCCATTTCCCAGTAGCTGCGCAGCACGAATTCAGGCGCCAGGAACACGACGGCGTTGCCCGTAATCGCGCGCGACGTGATCACCCCCGAGAAGGTCGCGATGATCAGCAACGTCAGGTTGGCAATTTCGGTGTGGCCGAGCAGGACGATTTCCTGCGCGAACATCAGGCCGCCGATCGGCGCGTTGAAGGTCGTCGCGATGCCTGCGCCGGCGCCGGCCGCAACCAGCACCTTGGCGCGATCGGGTGACAGCTTTCTGAGCTGCGCTATAGTCGATCCGATCGCGCCGCCAACCTGCGCGATCGGACCTTCGCGCCCGACCGACGCGCCCGCGCCCAACGAAAGCGCTGCGCCCGCGGCCTTGACGAAGATCCAGCGGCGCTTGAGTCTCGCGGTGCCGAGGTTGACCATCTCCAGAAAATTCGGAAAGCCGTAACCCAGCACGTCTTCGGGAAAGACGCGGTCGAGCAGCAGTATCCCGACGCCGCCGCTCATCAGGACCACGGGAATCAGCGCGCGATGCCATCCGCCGTGCTGGATTCCGAGCCCGTTCCACTCGAGGTTGCGAAACAGCCACGAGAAAAATTCGATCAGTTGGCGAAAGCCGAGATTTCCCAGCGCCGCGAGTATGCCCACCGTCACTGCGAGCAGAATCAGCTGTACGTATTCGAACTGGTCAACGCGCAGCGAAAGATTAGGTCGTCGCATCGGCGGATCACGGCGTCAGTGCATTGTCGTTACACGCCAAGAAAACGGTGCGTGACTGCGAGAAACTCGTCGAGGCGATCGTGATGCACCCAGTGGCCGGCCTTGTCGATCGTCACCGACTCCGCGTGCTTGAACGCCTGGATGCGCCCGTCCTTGACCCAATCGCCTGCCCACGATTCGGTGCCGCGAATCAGCAGCGTCGGGCACGTGATGCGCCCCCAGATTTCGCGCGCGTCGCGATTGTTGAACATGTAGGGCGACGTGGCGTGGACGTAGTTGTCGAATTTCCAGGAGTAAGTGCCGTTCTCGTTGCGGCGAACTCCCCAAATCGTGAGATGGAGCGCCTGCGCGCGGCTCAGGTGCGGGTTAGCCTCCATCATGCGGGCGAGAGCTTCTTCGATTGACGGATATTCGCGCACGGTGCGCCGCGCGAGCGTTCGCATCTGGCCGATCCAGTTGTTCATGCGCTCGTAGGCGGGCGTGTCCTTGATCATTCCGGGCGGCGGGCCCATCCCCTCGATCGAAACGACGCGCTTTACGGCGTTGGGATGCGTGCCGGTGTATTGCAAAACAATTCCACCGCCGAGCGAGTGGCCGATCAGCGTCGCGGGCTCGTTGGATACCGCGCTCATCAACTGTGACAAGTCGAGCACGTAGTCGATCATCGAGTAGCCGCTGCCGACGGCCCAATCGGAGTCGCCATGGCCACGCAGGTCGGGCGCGATAATGTGAAAGTGCCGCCGCAGATCGAGCGCGACCCAATCCCAGTTGCGGCAATGGTCGCGGCCGCCATGCACCAGCACCAGCAGCGGCTTGTCGGGATTGCCCCAATCGACGTAGTGCAGTTTCAGGCGCTGCGAATAAAAATAATGCGAAGTCGGCCCGATGATGCTATCGGCCATGTGCCGCTCTCTCCTCGAAGCTGAGACGTGCTGCCGTGAAATACAAAAGCTACAGGTTAGGCTGGATCTCGTCGAGTGCCGCGCGTGCCGTGCGAATGATGAACTCGATTTCGGCGTCGCCGATGATGAACGGCGGCGTGATCATCATCGCGTCGCCGCCCGCCTTACCCGCCATCCCGGTCGCCGGATAAAAGAACATCCCCTCTCGAACCGACGCACCGAGCACGCGATTGGTCACTTTCTTTTCAGGTGCGAAAGGCATGCGAGTCGCCTTGTCCTGAACAAGTTCGATGCCCCAGAACATCCCAGTGCCGCGGACGTCGCCAACCATCGGATGCCCCGACAGTTCTTCCTTCAAGCTCGAGCCGAGCCGCGCGCCGACTTCTGCCGACCGCTCCACGAGCCGCTCACGCTCCATGATGGCCAACACCTCGTCGGCCACCGCGCACGCCACCGGATGCGAGCTGTAAGTGTAGAACATGAACTCGGCCTTGGCGCGCTCGACTTCTTCGACCAGCGATTCCTTGACCGCGATCATTCCCATCGGCATGTAACCGCCGGTGAGTCCCTTGCCGCCGACCAGGATGTCGGGCACGACGTCCCAATGATCGACGCCGAAACGCCGCCCGGTGCGGCCGAAGCCGGTCATCACTTCGTCGGCGATCAGCAGCACGTCGTAGCGCGTGCAGATCTCGCGAATCTTCGGCCAGTACTCCTTGACGGGAGGGACCACGCCGCCGCTCGAGCCCATCATTGGCTCCGCGATGAACCCGGCGATCGAGTCGGCGCCGTGCTTGAGAATCTCTTTTTCGAGCGCGGTCGCGCAGTCGATCTCACATGACGGATACGTTTCGCCCCACGGACATCGGTAACAGTAGGTCGGATCGATCTTCGGCCAGTCCAGCAAAATATGTTCGTAGTCGGCGCGCCGCCCGCTACCGCCGGCCGACAACGCCGCGATCGTGTTGCCGTGATAAGAGAAACGCCGTCCGATGATCTTGCTCTTCGATTGTTTGCCGCGACTCTTGTGATAGAGAATCGCGAACTTCAACGCCGCTTCGACAGCCTCGGATCCACCACTGGTGAAAAAGAATCGCGTCAGTCCCGCCGGAGTCCATCGCGACAGACGTTCAACCAGCCGCTCGCGCTCGGGCGAGGTCCAGACCGGCACGATGTAATCCAGATTCGCGATCGTGCGCGCCGCCACTTCGGCGATTTCGCGGCGACCCTGCCCGATGTTCACGACCACGGCGCCACCGCCCGCGTCGAGGATCCGATGGCCGTCGGAGGAGTATAGCCATGGCCCTTCGGCGCGCTCGATGCGAATCGGATCGTGCGGGCCGCGCATGAACATTGGAGGTGGCTGTGGCATAGCCGAATCTTAACCGTGATTCGATGCGGCGGGCAACGCGACGAACCTCGCGCGGCCGCGGGGATGACGCGCTACTTGATCGCGCCCGACTCGCGCCAGCGGTCGAGGTCGTTCTTGCTGTAGCCGAGCTCGCCCAGGATTTCGTCGGTATGCTGCCCGAGCTGCGGAGCGAGCGACCTTATCGATCCCGGCGTCTCTGAGAACTTCGCCGAGATGCCGACCTGCTTCACCTTCTTGCCGTCGGGCGCTTCTACCTCGACGATCATGTTGCGCGCGAGCACCTGCGGATCGTTGGGCACCTCGTCGAGCGCGAGCATCCGGCCCGCGCAGATGTCGCTCTTGCTCAGAATCTCGAACCATTCGTCGCGCGTTTTGGTTTTGAAGGTCTCGGTAAACACGCGCGCGATCTCTTGGCGCTTGCTGGAATCGTATTCATGCGGAATGAAATCTTCGCGGCCGAGCGCGCGGCAGAGGTTGGCGAAGAACCACGGCTCGATCGCCGCAACCGTAATATATTTCTCGTCCTTGGTAAGATAGACGTTGTAGTTGGGAATCCCGCCGTCGTTTATCGTCTCGCCGCGGCGCGGCACTTTCCCGTTAGCGAAAAATGTCGAGAAGGCCTGCGCCAGCAGCGCCAGGCTGCCGTCCATCATCGAGATGTCGACGTACTGCCCGCGTCCGGTCTGGTTGCGCGCGACCAGCGCCGCCAGCACTCCGATCGCGCCATGCATCCCGCCACCGGCGTAGTCCGCGACCACGTTGTGCGGGATTGTCGGCGGCTGGCCCGGGCGACCGAAGAGCGACAGCACGCCGGCGGTCGCGATGTAGTTGATGTCGTGGCCCACGAGATCGCGATATGGCCCGGTCTGTCCGAAGCCCGTGATGGCGCAATAGATCAGCCGCGGGTTGCGCGATGAAAGTTTCTCGTAGTCGATGCCGAGCCGCTTGGCGACGCCGGGGCGGTATTCCTCGACGATGACGTCGGCGCGCTGCGCGAGCCGATGGTAGATTTCCTTGCCCGCGCCGCTCTTGAGATTGATTCCGATCGATTTCTTATTGCGGCTGAGCGCGTTGTACGGCGAGCTAGCGAAGCGGTTACCCGCTGCGCGCGTGCCGGCCGCGCCCGCTTGCTCCGCGCGCCTTCCGGTGGGAGGCCCAGGCTCCTCAATCTTAATAACCTCGGCGCCAAGGTCCGCCAGGATCATCGTGCAAAACGGTCCCGGCGCAAGCTTGGTCAGGTCGAGTACTTTGATTCCGTCCAGTGGTGAGGGCATCGCGGGTTTCCTCGATGAACGAGTGCAGATGTCAGAGAGCGAGCCAGTGGGGCCCGGCCAAGTTATCAATCTTTCGGCGCGGCGCTATTGATATGGATTCACCGGCTCGGGCTGTGGAGCCTGATTCTGCTGCGCATCGTTCGAATCGTTGTCGGGAGCGTTGAAGACCTGCGGCGGAACGGCAGCCGGCTGATCGTTGCCGGTAGCATTCTGCTGATCCATCTGATTGTTGTTGTCGTTATCGTTGTCGTTTGAATCGTTGTCGCTGTCGTTGTTGTCGCTATCACTGTCGGTGCCGAGGTTCGGTTGAGCGTCCTGCGCGACAATGATGCCGAGCGGCGATTCATGCGCTTGGCAGGCTAGCGGCGCGCGATTCGCAGCGTCCCGAGTCGAAGCGCTCGCCATCGGAGGCGCCACCATCAGAAGGAACGCGGCTGTCAGGCTGATTTTCGGGATCATACCAATCTCCCATTCATTTTTAGGAACCGCACGATTATAGAACGGCGGCGCGCACCCGCGCCATTCGCTCCGCCAGCGACTTGAGCCCTTGCACCATGTGAACGCCGTACCAATGCAGGTCGCGGCCGCTGACTATCAGCATGCGGCGGCTGAGCGCGGGCGGAAGCAGCGACTTGATTTCGGCGACGTCGGATTCATCGAATTCATACGGCTCGTCGGGAAGTATCACGATATCGGGGCGGCGTTCGACCGCTTCTTCGAGCGTCGTCACAGGATAGCGCTCGCCGGCTGAGGCGAAGATATTGTTGTAGCCGAGCATCCGCAGCACGTCGTGCGCATAAGTGTCGGCGTTGAAGGACATCCACGGGTTCTTCCATATCGGGCAAAAAACGCGCAGCCGCAACTTGGCCCATACTCCCAGCGCCGCCTCGATTCCGCTCACGCTGAGCGTGATCTCCTTGGCCAGTGCGGCGGCGGCGGACTCGCGACTCAATGCCCGGCCCAGCCGCAGGATCGAGTCCACGGCGCCCGGCACCGTGCGCGGATACGTCGTGAACACCGGGATTCCAGCCGCGCGCAGCCGCTCCACATCCTCGCGCCGGTTTTCCTCGGCGTTGGCAATCACCAGCTCAGGCTCGAGCTTGACTATCGCGGCGATGTCGGGATTTTTGGTCCCGCCGACTTTTGGAATCGACGCAACTGCCGCGACCGGCTCGACACAGAATTTCGTAATGCCCACCACTTCGGAATCGAAGCCCAGCGCGAACAGCGTCTCGGTCCAGCTCGGCACCAGCGACACGATTCGCGCCGGCGGACGCTCGAGCTCGACCCGAAAGCCGAGGTCGTCCGCTATTTGCACCGAGGCCGCCATCTAAAGCTTCGTCACTTGGCCTTGCGCTTGATAATCGCGTCAAGCTCGCTGCGATCGCCGGGCGTCAATTGTTCCGAGCCGCCACGCGCGCCCGCATTTGATTTGACGTTCGACGCAGCCGGGTCATTCGCGTCACCGTTCCCGTCAGATGTGGCGGGCGGATTCACATCCCTCATCGGCTGCGGCTGATCGGGCGGTCGATACGCGATGTAGTGGACCGCCGACGGAATCATGATTCGTTTTGCCAAGAATCCCAAAATGAGCGCCGCCAGCGCGGCCAGCACGAGAATTCCCGGCCGCCGCTTTTTTTTCGCCGGCCGTCTCGCGCGCGCACGCTTTCGCGGCGCGGCCACTCGTACTCGATCCGCCACCTGTTTCCTCTCCACTGCGAGCGACAACCGAAATGCTATCGCACAGGCTCTCCTAAAAGAACCGCGCGCGCCCATCGAGCGATCAGGCGCCGAGTCGGTACTTCGTCGAGATGCCGCGCGCCATTGTACCAATCCACGCCAATCTCCCGTGCGCGGCGGCTGACGCCCGCGATCCGAAAGAACAGCCTGTGATGCGGGCCGTAAAAATGTCGCGCGGCGAACGCGAGCTTGCCCAGCTTCTTCCCCACCGCACCTTCATGCAGCGCGCGATCGTAGGCTCGCAGCGTGCCGCCGTCGCCGTCCAGATATTGGACGATTGCATTCGCCGCCAGCTTGCCATGTTCGAACGCGCACGAAATGCCTTCGCCCATCAGTGGATCGACGCCGGCCGCGTCGCCGGCCAGGACGACGCGTCCGCGACCGTAGCTGTCACGGGCGTCGAACCATCGAATCGGGAACGAATGCCATCGCGTCGCAGGCCGCTTCAGACCGTCGAGCGGAAGTTCGGGGAAAGCCGCGACGAGGGCAGCTGTCACCCGCGATTGTTCACCGCCGTTTTCAGTGGATTCGCGCGGGTGCTGATCATAGATGCCCACATTCAGATGCGGTGCGCCGCCGATAAGGCACGGGAACGACCAGCAGTAACCGCTGAGGCCACGGCTCACGCATCGGAAGTCGAAACGGTAGCGTCGGGAGGTGAATTCGGGCGTGCGTTCGGGATCGACGGCGATATCGGTCATCAATGCGCGCCCGATGGTTTCCTTGGCGGCGCCAAATACCGCACGACGAACCAGGCTGCCCGATCCGTCCGCTCCGACCAGCACTTGCGCCTCGAAGACGTTGCGCTCCGTGCTGACGCGCACACCGTTCGCATCCTGAGCCACGTCGAGCACGCGATCACGCTGGACGATTTCGATTCCCGCGTCGGTCGCCGCACGCGCGAGCATCGCGTCGAATCGATCGCGGCGTATGACTGTGGCGAGCACATCGCCGCCACGCGACAAATCGACGCGGCCAACTGGAGTGTTGGCCTCACCACGAATCACTTCGACAGCCGGCACGTCGAGCGGGATCCCAAGCTCATCGAGCGCGAGCATCGTCTTGGGAATCAGGCCGCCGGCGCAGACCTTGAACCGCGGATGCGCCGATTTCTCGATCGCGACGATTCGACGCGCCAGGGCGGGCCGATTCTTCACGAGAAAAAGCGCGGTCGCCAATCCCGCGGGACCGGCGCCGGCGATCGCCACATCAAATTTCCGCGAGGATTCCATCACGCGCCTCAACGCCTAGCATCAGGAGACCGCGCGCGAAAGCGTACCCCTTCCAAAAACAAACGCGGCGCCATCGAGATCCTCGACGCGCCGCGCTTTGACTGCGTATCAGTTACTTCGCGATCAGCCCTGCGCCTCGCCGGCCGGCTTAATCACTGTGTACAGCGTCGCGCCGCCGCGTTGAACGAGCAGCAGCGCCGGCTTCTTGCCGGTCTGCGCTTCTTTTGCCTTGGCGACGAATTCCGAAACCGCTGCGACTTTGTCGTGATTGATTTCCAGCACGACGTCGCCCGGCTGCAGACCCGCGTCCGCCGAAGGGCTGTCCGGCGCGACCTTCTGAACCACCACGCCCTTGGTGCCCTCGAGATGGAACTGCTGCGCGAGCTCAGGCGTGATGTCGCCGACCTGCATGCCCCAGTTACCGCCCGGCTCCTCGGCCTTGGCCGACGCCACCTGCGGCTCCTTGCGCTCGCCAATCGTGACGTCGAGGGTCATGTGTTTGCCGTTGCGCACCACCTCGACCGGCACCTGGGTGTTGATAGGAGTCTGCGCGACCAGCGCCGGCAGCTCATGCTCGTCATCGACCGGATGGCCGTTGAAGCTGAGCACGATATCGCCGCGCTCGATTCCGCCCTTGCCCGCGGGGCCGTCTTTGTCCGCACTGGCGACCAGCGCACCCTCGGGCTTCGGCAATCCGAACGATTGGGCGAGGTCCGGCGTCACTTCCTGAATCTCGACGCCCAGCCATCCGCGGATCACCCGCCCATGCGCCTTCAACTGATCCATCACGTTGCGCGCCATGTCGATTGGGATGGCGAAGCCGATGCCGTTGTTGGCGCCGGTTTTGCTGTAGATCGCGGTGTTGATCCCGATGACCTCGCCGCGCGTGTTGATTAGCGGGCCGCCCGAGTTGCCGGGATTGATCGAGGCGTCAGTCTGAATGAAATCGTCGTAATCGCCGCCGAGGATTCGTCCCTTGGCGCTGACGATTCCCGCCGTCACCGTCATCCCCACATTGAACGGATTGCCGATCGCGATAACCCAGTCGCCGACGTCAGCAGTATTGGAATCACCCAGCGGCGCGACCGGCAGCGGATCCTTCGCGTCGATTTTGATAAGTCCGAGGTCGGTCTTCGCATCCTTGCCGATGACCTTGGCGGTAAATTCGCGCTTGTCCTGCAGCGTGACGTGGATTTCTTCGGCGTTACCGACCACGTGATTGTTGGTCAGGATGTAGCCGTCGGCTGAAACGATCACGCCCGATCCCAGGCCATGCAGTTTGTGCTCGGGCTGACCGAAGAAGCGGCGTAGCTGGCCGAAGGGATCCTCGCCAGGCGGCAAACCACCTCCGCCTCCTTGATCTCCGTCGCCGCCGCCGCCGTTCTCGTCATCGCCACCATTGTCGTCGCCGGGTCCAGCCTGCGGCCCAAACGGCATCCCGGAAGCCTTGACATCCTGCACAACATTGACGCTCACCACTGCCGGTATCATTTTCTTGACCAGCGGCGCGAACGAGGTAATGACCCCAACCTTTTCGTTCGGCTCGGGGGTATTCGGCGCTGCCGGCGCCAAAGGCGCCACCTGCACGCCCGGAACCGGAGGGGCTGGCAAGGGGGCCGGCGGATTTGCCTGCGCTTGCTGCGTCGGGGGCGCCTTGGAAGCGTCGGAATCGGACCCCCAGAATGGGAACGCGCCGACCCGCGCAAAGGCGATCACCAAGCCGATCAAAACGCCGCCGGCTATGGCGGCGATCTTCTTAACCATGCATTCCTCCTGGAATGTAGCGAGACTTCTGGATCATGACATGAGGCAGGGCAAGTATCGGACCACTTAATTATCGGACGATAAATTTCGTCCAAAATTCAGGCATCCGCCCAACCCCGTAGTGTCCACGGCGCTTGGTCAGAGCCCCTGCCAACTGATCCATCAAATCAAATTCACCGCCGGAAGCAAACGTTCCAAAAGCTGCCGAAAAGCCCCACTAAGCCCGCCTCTGATGCTACCCCTTCTGCATCACCTTGATATCCTCGAGCAACACCTTCTCATGCCCCTGCGGATTCACTTTTTCGTAAACCTTGCGCAGGTTGCCCTTGGGGTCGATCACGAAGCTGGTCCGGTTCCAATACTTGGTCCCGTTGTAGTCCGTCTGGCCGACGCCGGCCGCCTTAAGCAAGTCCGCGTTGGTATCCGCGAGCAGATCGATCGTGAAGGCAAACTTGTTTGCGAAGTTCTTGTGCGACGCGACGTCGTCGGCGCTGACGCCCACCACCTTGATTCCCGCCGCGTCGAAGTCGGCCTTGGTCGCCGTGAACGATTTCCCCTGGATCGTGCACCCGGGAGTGTCGTCCTTGGGATAGACATACACCACCAGCCACTTGCCGGCGAAATCGCCGAGCCTCATCTGCTTGCCGTCCTGGTTCTGGAGACTGAAATTGATAAACGGTTTTCCTGTTTCGAGCATGATTGCTGTCCTTTCGTCGCGCACGACGGTTGAATAGTGAGAAATGCAGACCGAGCGGCCTGCCCGATCCAGCCTAGCACGCGCGCAACCTTTTGGCGCGCTAAAAATTCCGAGGAACCTATCCCCTAACCGACCGGCATACTTCGCTTTTCTTTTCTTGTTCCCCTTCCCGCTCGGGAAGGAGAACCAGATTTAATACCGGGTGCAGGGGTCACCCCTGCCAAAGGAAGCGTGAAACCCACCGCGGGTTTCACATTAAATAAGTGATTTACCCTTCCCCTACACGCGCTTCTTCGCGACTTCCTCGAAAGGCACGTCCCTCTTGTGAGTCGCGATCATCCAGATATGTCCAAAGGGATCCGTCAGCGAGCCCAGCCTGTCACCCCAGTCTTTGTCCGCCACCGGCTCCATAACTTTCGCGCCCGCGGCGATTGCGCGTTCGAAGACCGCGTCCGAGTCCTCGACGTAAACGTAAAACTGCACCGGCGTGCCGCCCAGCGATTGCGGACTGCGCGACCATCCCTTAGCCGCCCACTCCGCTACGTGTTTGGAACCGGCATCCGAGAGCCTTACGATCGAATCGCCGATCTTCAGCACCGCATGATTAACCTTCCCGTCAAGCTCCGCCATGCGCTCCAACTCCGTCGCGCCGAACACCTTGCGATAGAACTCGATCGCTCGCGCCGCGTCGTTGACGGAAAGGAACGGAGTCACGCTATGCCAACCGTCGGGAATCG
>JBAWCX010000497.1:0-1527 GCA_049590495.1 Binatus sp. (SeqCode) | reverse complement strand
CTGACGATCCACGGCGACTTGCCTGGCTACCTGCTGAGCGTGGTCATGATTCGCGATATCGTGATCGTCGTCGGCTACCTGATGATTTCGTTCTTCACCGGCGAGCGAGTGCCGGTGCGGCCGAGCTACCTGGGCAAGCTGAGCACGTTCATGCAACTCGGGTGCGTGATCGCGGTGCTGGCGCGAGCCGGAAACTACTGGCCCGGGGATTTCAACGCGCTGCTGGTCGCGACGGCCGGGGTGACTGCGGCGTCGTTCGTACACTATATGTATCGCGGTCTGGTGTGGCTGCGCTCGCGCGAACCTCAGATGTTCGAATAAGCGGGGAAGGGGAAATCACTTTTTTAAATGTGAAACCCCTCCGTGGGTTTCACGCTTCCTTGGGCAGGGGTGACCCCTGCACCCAGTACTAAGAAAAGATGCGGGCGGAGTTTACCCTGAATACTCGAGGGTCCTTGTTAGAACTTTTGAGTGGGATCGGCAGGCCGCTCAGACGATCACTTTCGCGGCTCGGAGTTCTTCTACCTGGGTGCGTTCGATTCCGGCTTCGCGCAGGATTTCGTCGGTGTGCTCGCCGAGCTGGGGGGGCACGCGCCACATCTTCATCGGAGTTTCCGAGAATCGCGCACCGGGATTCACTGTGCGCACGCTGCCTGCGCTGGGATGCTCGTAAACAGAGAAGCTTTCGTTTTCGACGATTTCGGGATCCTGCAGGAGCGTTTCGTAGTTGTGGACCGGGCCGCATGGAATGTCGGCGGCCTCGAGCACGGGCAGCCATTCGGCGGTGGTTTTTTCGGGGAACAGCTTGGCCAGGCCGCGCATGAAATTGCGTCCGCGCTCCGCGCGATCCGGCGTCTCGGGCCAGAATTCGGGATGCCCGACGGCCTCGGCGAGCCGCTTTGACTGCGCTTCGGTGAACGGCGCGATCGTCAGCCATCCGTCTTTCGTTTTGAAAGGATCCAGCGTGGTGCTCTTGGGCGCGAGGTGCTTGAACTCGTCCTCGGGCAGCAGCGTGTAGCCGTAGATCGAGTCGTTGGCAGTGAACGCCATCATCGCCTCGAGCATCGGAACCTTGATGTACTGGCCGACACCGCGGGCGCGCGCGGCGTGCAGCGCGCTGACGACGGCCAGCGCCGCGGTCATCCCGCTGACTTTATCGGCCAGCGCCATCTTGACGGCGGTCGGCTGTCCGGCTTTGAGGCCTTGCACGTAGGCCATGCCGGAGTAGCCCTGGATGACGGGATCGTAGGCGGGAAAATTGGCGAGGCGGCCCTTGGGCGCGAAGCCGCAAATCGAGCAATAGACGACCTTGGGATTGGCGCGGCGAATGTCGGCGTAACCGATGCCGAGTCGGTCGGCGACGCCGGGGCGATTGTTTTCGACGAGCGCGTCGGCCTTCACCGCGAGCCGGCGCACGAGGTCGCGGCCATGTTCCTTCTTGATGTCGATAACGATACTGCGCTTGTTGCGGTTGAAGTTCAGGAACGACGCGGTGAGTCCGCCGCGCTGCGGGCCGACGTTGCGGCG
>JBAWCX010000496.1:0-12120 GCA_049590495.1 Binatus sp. (SeqCode) | reverse complement strand
TCTGCTGGACCTTGGCTGCGGCAACGGGGCGAACCTGTTCGAGTTGCGCGACGCGATCGGGTGCGAACTGATCGTCGGCGCGGATCTATCGCGCCAGATGCTCGCCGAGGCCGACCGCCGACAGCTCGCCGGCGCGCGCATCCCGCTGGTATGCGCCGATGCGATGGCGCTGCCGTTCCGCACGGGCGCTTGGGACGTAGTGTTTTGCAGCCACGTCCTGCAGATGGTGCCCGACCTCGGCGGCTGCGTCCGTGGGATCTCTGAGGTTCTCAAGCCCGGCGGAATGCTGGCGGTCGCGGGCGGCGGCGACCCGACAAGCGGTCAATTGCTCGCGAGCCTCACCGATGAGCAGCGCGCCCTGCTGCGCACGGGGCGGCGTGGAGGCGAAGACACCCGCGGCGTTCGCGCCTTGATTCAAGACACGTGCGATGCGGCAGGCTTCGCTGTCGAGCGGAAGCAGTTTCCCTTCACGGTCACGGGCGCCGAGATGGTCGAGTGGTTCCGGATCAGGTGGATTCCGGTGATCGAGGATTCGATCCGCGCGGCGGCCGAGCAAGTCCTCGAGCAGGTCATGACCGAGCGCGGCGCAGAGACGTTCGAGTCGGCGGAGACGCTGCTGCTCGCACGCAAGCCACGCTGATCGCGGCGACGACCTGCGCCATCTGACTCGAGCAACTCGCAGCGCAAGCCGCTATTGACACATGGGGGGTGGCAGGTTAACCGGTGGCCCTGTGGAACCTGCCGGAGCAGTGAGAATACCCGCCAACGAATTGTGGTCTCAGCTCTCCGGGTGTGACCTTTTCACCAGCTTCTCCCAGGAGCAACGCGAAGCGTTCGTCAAGGCCTGCGATCGCGAAGCCGCCATGCGCGTCCAGCAGTTTGATCGCGACGCGCTCGTCTGCGGCAAGGGCGAATTCGAACTCGATCTCTGTGTAGTCCTGAAGGGCGCGGTAAACCTGTGCGAGGTCGGCGGCGATCGGGTCAGGACCCAGGTTGCACAGCGCTGCGCGAGGGAATTCTACGGCGAATTGGGCGCGTTGGGCGGAGTGCCCCGAACGGTAGATATCGTCGCGGCGGAGGATGGAACTCAGATCTTCTACATCCCGCGGCATTGCCTCAAATTCGTCGAGACCAATGACGAGGCCCGCGCGATACTTGCCAAGCGATATCGCGAACGTGCGATTCGGACGATGGTCAGCGACGTCGAGCTGTTCAAGGGCGTCCCAGCCGAGTTCATCGATCGCCTGCTCGCGAATTGCGAGATCCATCGCTACGACCAGCGCGGAGTTGTGCTGATCAGGCAGGGCGAGGCCGACTCAAGCCTCTACGTTATTCGGGACGGCTATGTGCAGGTCGTCCGCGACCGCGAAGATGGCACGAAACGCGTGCTCGCGTATCTGCGCGCGGGCGAGTTTTTCGGCGAGGAGTCTCTGCTGGGCGGCGGCGGAATCCGCAACGCCAATGTTTTGACGGCCGGCAAGTGCGAGGTGATTAAGATTCGCGACGAAGACCTCGCGATGCTGGTCAAGCAGTTTCCCGATTCGCAAGCGCAAATTTTCGCGACCATCGAACGCCGCCACGAGAACCAGAAACACCTCACGTCCGAGCTGTCCGCGGTTCTGAATGAAAGCGGCCAGCTTGGAGTGATCCAGGCCGACGCGCTGTTGGTGATGGATCTCGACTTGTGCGTCAAATGCGACAACTGCGTGAAGGCATGCGAGTCGCTGCACGGCGCCAGCCGCCTCATTAGAACCGGAATCCAGCTCGGGAAATACCTGATCCCGGCCGCCTGCCGCCACTGCGACGATCCCAAGTGCATGAACGCCTGTCCCACGGGTGCAATCAAGCGCAGGCCCGAAGGCGAGATCTACTTTCAGTACGACATGTGCATCGGATGCAGCAATTGCAAATTCGCTTGTCCCTACGACAACATCGCGATGATCGAGACCAAGCAGTTCGACGCGGCGCAGGCGCGAAAGGCGAAAGTTGTCGGCCGGGATTTCTTCCGGCCGTACCCGGTTCCGTCTCACGCCGTCGAGCAAAGTCTGTGGAGCCGAATCTTCGCGAGTAACGAGCAGGGCGATCACGAGCGGCTCGCGCCCAGCATCTGGCAACGCATCCTCGGCCGCAATCAAGCACTGGAGCATTCTGGACCACCCGCCGAATCCGGAGCGAAGGCTGAGACGCACATTCCCACCGTCTATCCCATCAAGTGCGATCTCTGTGACGGACTCCCGTTCATGGGATGCGTCCATGCGTGCCCGACGGGCTCCGCAATGAGGATCAATCCTTCCGATCTCTTTGTGGAGACGACCGGCGCAGTGATCCCCGGACCAGATCGCCTTAGAAAAGTCGTCGGCTCGAACGATTAATCAATGGCTACCCGGGAGGCTCCAGCCCACGCGGCAAGCGGCCCACCCATAGGCATTAGCGATCGCCGGGATCGCATGATACCGGTTCGGACCTGGCTGTGGCTGACGATCTGCCTGATCGCGGTGGCTGGTGCGCACGCCGCGACGTCGACGTTCGGGCGTGAGATTGGAGAATATTGGTCAGGCTCGATTGCGCTGGCTGGCTTTGTCGCGATCGCCTGGTACAGCGTCCGCAAGCGCAACATCTGGTTCTCTCTCCGTGTACTGCAATTCACCGGAAAGATTCTTCCCGCCGCGATTCAGCGACAACTGATCATACTCGATCGCCTCGAGACCTGGCGGGCGTTTCATGTGACGCTGGGCATGCTCGCCTTGCTGCCGCTGTCGTGGCACATAACCACAGTCGCGATGAGTCCGCTTGAGGCGCTGCTCGCAACCCTGGTGGTGCTGCTTTTCATCAGCGGGATCTTTGGCGCGATCCTGCAGGACAGGCTTCCGCACTCAATGACGCGGCGCGCCGAACACCAGGTGCGGCTCGAGGACGTAGACTCCGAGGTCGGTGCGGTCTACCGCCAGGCGGAAGAGAAAATCCTCGGACACGACGAGCAACTGATCAAGACCTACATCAGTGAGATCAAGCCTATCCTGCTGAGCGATCGATCCCTGTCGCGATGGACGCTGCTGATGGCGACAGTACGGGGAGTCGATCCCGGCGAGCTTGCCTGCGCGGCCGCTGCCGGAAAAATTGCCGAATCCGGCGATGAGAAAACCTATCGGGAGCTGCTGGCCCTGGCGGTCCGCAAGGTGAACCTGGATCACAACACTTTCAATCTTCATCTGAGCACGGGTTGGCTGAATTTTCACATCGTCCTGTCCGTGCTGACATTTGCGTTTCTGATTTTTCACGTGGCAGGGGTTCTCTATTTCGGCGGAATATGAATCGCCGCAACCGACTCATCGGCGCCGGTATATTCACTCTGGCGGTTCTGGCCGCGGTGCTCTCGCTGCATCGCAGTTACTCGCCGGGTCCTCTCACTGAAGGTCACCAGCCGTTCAGCGGTAACTGCGCCGCATGTCATCAGCCGTGGAGCGGCGTCGAGTTGGCCAGCACCGCGTGTATCGATTGCCACGGTAACCTCGACCGCAACGAAGACCACGTGCAGGTCAAGCTCGACGACAAGGATTCCGGGCTGGACGCCGGACATCACCTGCGCGGATTCAACGATCAACTGGCGTGCCTCTCATGTCATTCGGATCACGAGGGACGCAAGGTCGATTTGGCCGCCACTTCCGGAGCAAGCTGCGCCTCATGTCATGCGCACGACTCGATCGCAAACGTCAGCGCACACGGCCACACCTTGCGGGTGCGATGGAAGCCGCTCCAGAACTTCGTCAAGGACTTCGATCACAAGCAGCATCTCGCGGACACGCTCAAACACTTGCAGGAAGCGAGGGCGAGCGCGCAAAAGATGCGATCGCCCGCACGCAAGCAAGCGGAGGAGAAGGCTGCCGCGGAGCTCGCGGGCGTGCTCGATCGATCTGAACAACATCTGTATTGCCGTTCCTGTCACCTGGTCAGTGCGGCATCGGGTGAAGCGCCGGAAAGCTTTGCAATTGTAACCGGGGGGTGCACCACCACCACCTGCCATTCGAGCTGGCAGGACGAAGATTTGAAGCTGACGGATGCGGCGTCGATGCCGGCGCCTGGCCAATCGGGCAGCCCGCCGCCCGAGCCGGCCACCATCCCGTTTGTTCAGTCGGTGATCTTCCGCCCCGTCAACGCGATGTTCGTTCCTCATTCCGCGGGCCATCTGCGCGCCGACTGCACCGGATGCCATCTGCATATCGAGGAAAGCGAAAAGCCGCGCGATTCGCAGACCACCGAGATCGGAAAGTGTTTCAACTGCCATGCGCACGAGGCGGGCGCGCCCGCAGGGCGGATCGCGATGCTGGGGGACAGCGTTGGTCTGCTGAACTCGAGTCGCGCCGAGGCGGCCGAGGTTGAGGTGCTGGAGCTGCCGCAGGAGAAGACCCTTAATGCATGCGCCGACTGCCACGCGTTTCACTCGTTCTATCGCGGTGGCAGACCAATCAAAGACTTTCCCTCCAAAGCGCCCACGATTCGACCTCATCAACCCCCCGGACTGGAACTGGCCGCGTACACCATTGCGGTGCACGGCTTGAGCAACGGATCTCCGAGCTTCGCGGTGCAAAGAACCACATTGCGTCCGTGGTGGATCGCAATTCTCGCGCTCGTGACGATGACTATGATTGGTGTGGATTTTCTTCGCTATCTGCCGGCGGAGAAGCATCGCGAGGTCGCCTCGAATGCGGGTCCACAGCGAACTCCCGAGATTCCCGCGCTCGACGGCACCTATCAGAGCAGTGTTCCACGGGTTTATGTCGTCGGCGAAGCAGGGCAAATCTCCGGAATCAACAACGCGATGCGCTCGGGACGCCAGGCGATCGAGGCGATTGCCAGTGCGATTCAGCACGAGAAGAGACCGGTCGAGCCGGAGGTTTACGACGCCGCGATCGTCGGATGCGGTCCGTCGGGAATCGGCGCCGCGAGCTCCGCAAAGTCAAAGGGGCTGAACTACCTGGCGCTTGAGAAGACCACGGCGGCCAGCACGATTCGTACGTTCCCGCGCGGCAAGTTTGTTCAAGCAACGCCGATTGAGCTCGATGAGTACGGCTCGTTTTACTTGCAGGGCGACCGTACCAAGGAAGACCTGGTCGCAAAGTGGGAGGAAATGCTCCTTACGATGCAGCTCCAGATCAACGAGCGCGAGGAGGTCACTTCCATAAGTCGGACTGGTGAGTTGTTTGAAGTCGCAACGCTGCCGGGCAGACGCTTCAAAGCTCGCTATGTGATCCTGGCAATCGGGTTGCGTGGCACTCCACGCAAGCTAGGCGCTGACGGCGAAACGGCCGATCGCGTTTTCTATAATCTGGCCGATCCCGATGAATTCAAAGACAAGCGGATTCTCGTCGTGGGAGGAGGAAACGCCGGCACCGAAGTGACACAGGCGCTGGCGAATCCTGCGTTGCGTAACATCGTCTCCTACTCTTTCCGTGACGTGACACTCGATCCCCTGATGACTCCGGAGAACGCCGGGAAGATCAGCGACCTCCAGCAGAGGGCGCAGATAACTGTGTATCCATGGAGTAAGGTCGGGGAGATCAAACCTGGCAAAGTCGTGCTCGTGCCGATGGCGGAGCCGTCCCGCAGGCCAGTGCCGCAAGCGACGGGGGAGCCGGCGCAAAAATCGGCCCCGGGCGGCCTCTTCGCCCGCCTGGCGGCATTGTTCGGGTCCCGCAAGGAGGAAGATCACACGGCCGAGACGCCCTCCACGGTCCAGCCGGGCACCGATCCGAGTGTGGTGAAGTTGACCGGACCAATCGAAATCGAGAATGACTTCGTGTTCGCGATGTGTGGCGCGGAGTTGCCGACCAGGTTTATGAAATCGGTAGGGATTCGCATGACTCGAAAAGGCTTCTGATCCCGACGGCGGAACAGTAACGAAGAATAAAAAGGGGCCGGCTGGTCGCCGGCCCCTATCGTTGAACTCACGCCTCAGATTGACGATCAGATCGCCGGGATGTTGTCTCTCCAGTGCTTGAACTTCTTATCGTTGTGCACATCGAACGGCTTCTCAGTCGGGCGATAGCAGGGCCGCTTGGAGGTATCGACGACGTGGCAGCCGCGGCAATTCTGTTCGCGAACGTCGATCTTGCGCATGTCGATCAGACCAAGCGCGACTGCCGCCTGCATCTTCGCCGCGTCATCGCCAATCTCGCCATGCTTGTCTCTCGGCACGTAGTCGGCCGCGGCTCCATGACACGCCTCGCATGACACTCCCTCGCTCGGATCGGGAGGATTGTTGCCGCCGACGCCGGTAGCATGACAAGTCAGGCACATCGAGCCGTCAGCTTGCGGATCGGCGACGCTCGCTTTTGTTGCGGCCTGCTTTCCCCAATCGCTGGTCAGCGAATCGAACGCCTTGTGATGAGGATCTTTCATCCAGACGCTGACCGGGTCGGACTTCGTGCCGTCGGGGCCGATGATGTTGAGTTTTTCGTGCTGCGAGTCATGGCAGTCTTCGCATTTGCTCTCGCCGACGTATGCATGCCCGTCAGCCATCGCGACCGCGGGCATCGCGACGAAAGTGCCGGCCGTGAGCGCCATGAGAAGGAAAGCGGCGAGGTTGTTCGTTAGTCTTTTCATGCGGACCTCTCTTCCAAGCATCATTGTGGTATCGCTCCCTATCATAAGCCCGGATGTCGCGGAAACTTGAAGAACGGAAGCGCCGTTCCTCTGAATATAATCTGGTCCGCCCTGATGGACGGGTCCGGAAGATAACCTGCTGCGCCCGCATTGGTCACGTAGTCGTCCTGATCGACGCCGTCGCCGCTGATGCCGAGACCGCCGACCAGCATCCCGGATTTATAAAGCGGAGTGGCGCCCGGAAACGCGGTGATGCCGTTGCCATTGGGAAAGCACGGTGGCGTAGGTTTATCGAGGAACAGCGACTGCTGCTCTCCAAACAGCGGCCCCGGCGAAGTTCCGTTGATGCCAGGTGGGTAGAAGGGCTGCGCGAGGAACCCAATCGTCCGTGGCGTGAAAGCAAAGTCGCTATCGAGCCCAACTCCCAGCGATCGTCGCAACTGCTGACCAAGCCCCTGGTTGGGATCGCTGAATGCAGTTACCGTGCGACCCTTCTGCACGACAATATCAAAGCTGAACATGGTTGCGTCGTTGGTTCTGAAGACGCCAAGGACATTGCCATCGAGATCGGTCACTCCGACCTGCATTCGCGCGGGCACACCGATAGGCTGGCGAATCGCTGCCCGGGTAGCCTTGGCCAAGGCGATGGATTGCGTGATTAGCGTCGTCACATCATCCGCGGTGAGTTTCACCGGAACCGGCATCGGGCTGTCTATGATCGGAAGGCGAATTTCACCTGGAACTCCGGAAAACGTCGCCGGCGGGAAGTCGGTCATCGGAGTGGGAGTGATATTCGGGAAATTCGGGCTCGAGGCTCCCGGCAGGCTGGCGAACGGAATCAGCGCGAGCGGCTTCGGCGGCGCCTGGCTAGTCCATGGCAATTGAAATCCGCCAAGGTAGATCTGGTTGGCAGTGATTGCGGTGAGGGGGCTGTATTTCGAGTCGCCCGCCAGCGCGATCTTTTCGTCTTCGGACTGGCCCACACCGTCGACGCCGATACCTCCGGCGATCTGGTGATTTTTGTACAGCGGTATCCCGCCGAGCGCCCCCGTTGTCCCATTGGCAGGTTGTACATCGCTACACGGCAACTGGGAAAATTGCAGCCCGAACAATGGCGCTTGTGCAGCGTTGGTGATGCCCAAAGGAAAATGAGACGCAACCAATGTCTTAGCGGTAAGCGTCGAAAAAGCATCCTGATCGCTGCTCAGAAAGGCTGCCGTCCGTGCCTTTTCCAGCGCGGTCTGTTCGGTTTTGGTGGGATTGCAGGGCATGGTGTCAGCCGGAAAGCACGGTATGGTGGCATTCGCGTTGATGACGTCAACATCCTTGCTGGTGCTCGAAACACCTGTCATGTCGAACACAGCGAGAGGAGTGCCTTCACGATCGCTTACTGCAACAACCACCTTCGCATGATCGCGCACCGCGCGAGTTACCGCCGCCTCGATGATGGTCTGAATGTCGCTGACCTCCAGGGGCGCCGTGACCAGCACTTCGAACGCATTTGCGCGGCCGGCAATCGGCGGCATCGCGCAAAATCCGAAGAGCAGGACGAGGGTCGCCATCCGGCGCGCGCCGGCGAACCATATCCTACCTCGGCACTTATCGATCATTGCTCCGACCCCCTCGGCAAATGATCGCAGACCCACTGGCGGCAAACAGAGACAGATGCCCGAATGACTCACGCACAATACACAAGAGGACCTGCCTAGAGTCAAGCCGGGTACTCGGCGGTTGTCATCAGAATGAAACACATGTGGGACTGCGGATTGTTGACACTACTCAGGCGCTTTACTAGGTTCCACGTGTTTTGATTAACAGTCGGGCTCCTGCGGCGGCGGTCGCAACCTGGCGATTCGCTATCGGTTCTCGAATTCTGCGGCGCCTGTGCGTTGTGGGTCTGCTCGTATCTGTCACCCTATCCGTCCCACGAATTGTCGCGGCTAACGACGAACAGCCAGCCGGGACCAACTCCACTTCGAGTCAGAATTCCGCCGAGTCCAGCAAAAGCTCCGGCCCGTCGAATCAAAGCAAGTCAAGTTCCACCGACGAGAAGATGAAGGCGCATGCCGCTGAGTGGAGCGGTGCGACCAAGCCTATGGCGCCGCTCGGCTTTGCCCCCCGAGTATTCCAGCCCGCCGTGAAGTCCGCTCCAAATCAGGATTTCATTCCTATACCGGATCGATGGCGGATAGGATTTCCCGACTGGGACCGCTATACGCTTAACACTCCCGGAGAATACCCCTATCAACAAGGTAACTGGTGGAATCCTTACGATCAGAACATCCTGAAAGGCGACTATCCCATCATCGGTGACCATACTTTTCTGGATATAACGGGTGTCAACGATGTCGACTGGGTGTTCAAGCGGCTCCCGGTCGCCAGCGGAGTGAGCACCGAGAGCACCAACAATCCCAACTTTTTCGGCAGCGGTGACGAAACTGCGGTTCAAGAGAACTTGATACTTTCGTACGATCTGTTTCATGGCGACGCAGGCTTCAAGCCGGTTGACTGGGAACTAAAGGTTACTCCCGTATTCAACCTCAATTACCTGGACACTAACCAAAGAGGGATAGTTAATATCAATCCTGTAGCCGGTACCACGCGAACCAACGGGCATATTGCTCTGCAGGAGGCCTTTGTAGAATACAAGATCGCCGACCTCAGCCCCTACTATGACTTCCTTTCGATAACTGGCGGGATTCAAGGTTTCACCAGCGATTTTCGCGGCTTCATCTTCTCGGACAACGACCCAGGCGTTCGATTGTTCGGCAACTTCGAGTCGAACCGCGATCAATGGAACATCGCCTACTTCAGGCCTCTCGAGAAGGACACCAATAGCGGGCTGAACACGACAATGGTAGGGCGTGACCAGAACATTGGAATTTTTAACTTCACTCGTCAGGACTTTCTCTTTGACGGCTATAACTTTCAACTGGACTTCGCCTATAACAACGACAACGGGCATATCTTATTCGATGACAACGGCTTCCAAGTGCGTCCGTCGCTGATTGGAACGGTCCGGCCTCACTCTGTCGATACGTCCTACTTCGGCTGTACCAGCGACGGCCACATAGGACGTATCAACGTTTCGCACGCCTTTTATGAAGCCTTCGGGCATGACGGCTTCAACGACATCGCCGGTCACAAGGTCAATATCAACGCGCAGATGGCAGCGCTGGAACTTTCGTATGATCACGATTGGCTACGATTCAGAGGCTCGTTCTTTTATGCGTCGGGCAGCGGCAATCCGAAAGGTCATACGGCGACCGGCTTCGACACCATACAGGATAATCCAAATTTCTCCGGCGTCCCCTTTTCCTATTTCAACCGAGTAGGTATCGGTTTGTCAGGGACCCAGGTTCCTCTGATCAATCCTCTAAGTCTTGTTCCTGACCTGCGCGACAAACTGCAGGGACAAGCCAACTTTGTGAATCCCGGCGTCTTTCAGTACAATGCGGGACTCGATGCGAAGTTAACTCCTAAGCTGACGGCGATCTTCAACGTAAATTATATCCAATTCGACAAGGTTGCCGTGCTGGAATCGATACTCCATCAAAATAACCTGAGTCACGACGTTGGCTTTGACTATAGCATCGCGCTCCGCTACCGGCCGCTTCTTATTGACAACATTATTTTCACTGGCGGGTTCTCGGTCTTAACCCCCGGCCATGGGTTCCGGGATATCTACCAGGCGAACACGCTCTTCTCGAGCTTCATGAATCTCACTCTGACCTACTAAGTGCTGGGGGCGATTCGAGAGTGACACCCAGGCTCGAGCATAGGATGCGGTTGTCACAGACCAGCCTGCGCCGCGTAGGTCTGCTGGCATCTGTCATCCTGGCCACCACTGTCCTATACCTCGGGTGCAATCGCGCCTATGACCCGGCTAATCCAGGCGCGATGCTTCCCGAGCATTCGGTGCCGGCCCGGGCTACCGACGCCAAACCGATAATTCCTCCGGACATTTCCGATCAGAAGCAGGAGGTAGCGGATGCCAAGAGCGTCGGATGCAAGGCGGCGGGTTGTCACGCGGGAATCGAGGAGATGCATCCCGACAAGCTCCCGATAGGATGCGTAGATTGCCATGGCGGAGATCCTAAGGCGACGACCAAGGAAACCGCTCATGTGCATCCACTTTACCCCGAGGATTGGCCGAAGACCGGTCAGAACCCGGTGCGTTCATACTCGATGTTGAACAATGAGTCCCAGGAGTTCGTGCGATTCGTAAATCCCGGCGATCTGCGTGCGGCACGGATGAGCTGCGGCAGCAAAGGATGCCACATCGACGAAGTCGAGAACGTCCGCAAGAGCATCATGGCGACCGGCCCGATGCTGTGGGAGGCGGCGCTATACAACAACGGAGTTTATCCGGAGAAAATCGGGCGATTCGGCGAGGCCTACTCCGAGAATGGTAATCCCACGCGCGTGCAGACGCTTCCGCCCCCTACCGAAGAGGAAACGTTGAAACACGGCGTCGTGCCTTACTTGGATCCGCTTCCTCGTTTTGAAATCGCTCAGCCAGGTAACGTGCTTCGCGTCTTCGAACGCGGCGAAGATCGTTTGAGTATTCGCGGATACGGCACCAAGGTTCGCACCGATCCGGTCTTCCAAGGACTGCAAAGGACTCGGCTGCTTGACCCTACCCTTTGGTTTCTTGGAACCAACGATCATCCTGGCGATTACCGGTCGAGCGGATGTACCTCATGCCATGTCGTGTATGCGAACGATCGCGACAAGGAGCATTCCGCGCAATACGCCGAGTTCGGAAATACCGGCCATAGCGCGTCGGCGGACAAATCAATCCCCAAAGACGTATCGGGCTATCCTATCAAACATCAACTGACCAATTCGATTCCTTCTTCGCAGTGCGTCGTATGCCACGTGCATCCTGGTACTACTGTCACTAACAGCTACTTCGGCACTATTTGGTGGGACAACGAAAGTGACGGAGAGTTCTTCTATCCAAAGAAGGCCAAGAATCCCAGCACAGACGAAGAAGCAGTTGACCTGATGGCGAATCCCGAAGGAACCAACCCGAAAGGTCTATGGTCGGATCCCAAGTTCCTGCAAGCGAGTTCGGAGCTGAATCCCAAGCTTAGCCGGGTGCAGCTCGCCGACTTCCACGGTCATGGCTGGCTCTTCAGATATGTCTGGAAGCACGATAGCCATGGCAATCTGCTCGACAAGCACGACCACGTAATCGCCGACAACAAGTATAAGTGGCGGCGCGCGGTTAAGCTGCAGGACATCCACAATGAATACGGGATGCAATGCGCGGACTGTCACTTCGTCGGCGACGCGCACGGAAACGGCAAGCTATATGATGAGGTTCGCGCGCCGATCCAGATCCGTTGCGAGGACTGTCACGGTACCTATTCGAAATATACGACCTTTGCCGCCACCGGAAATGGCGCGGCCGGTGAGCGAGTCAATTTCTTCAGGGATTCAGACGCGAAGAAGACACCCTTCGGTCAGCGCTTTCGCACTCGGCATAAAGCGGGCGGCGTGATTGAGGTAGAG